>CAYLSS010000758.1:0-3153 GCA_964385765.1 uncultured Solibacteraceae bacterium | reverse complement strand
TTCATTCTGAGGTGAGCGCCTCATTCCGCCAGGCAGCGGTACAGCAATTCGATCAAATCACTGCAGCCTGGGGTCGGAAAGTGCATATAATTCCAATTGACACGCAAAAGGGTTACCGCCATCTGATGAACGTATTTTCTCTCCGAGACCACCTCATCGCGGACTACTCCTCCTACATCCGCAGCTTCATTCGTATCCGCGACAAGCGGATCAAGGAGCGCGTAGACGAGTGGCTAGAGTCGGGCATCCTTTGGCCGGACCCGCTCATTCAACTGAACCCCGCCTTCCAATTCGCTGGCACGGTTGACGATTTGGTGGCGGAGGGGATCCTTCACCCCGAATGCAGCCGGATCTTTCGCATCGGGAAGGATGTGTCCGATGGCAAGGCTCTTCGGCTTTACCAGCACCAGGCCGATGCTATCCGGAGGGCGCATGCCGGCCGGAACTACGTGCTGACCACCGGGACAGGATCCGGCAAGAGCCTTTCGTACATCGTCCCAATCGTCAACCACGTGCTCCGTCATGGGAGTGGCCGTGGGATCCAGGCGATTGTCGTCTATCCAATGAACGCGCTCGCCAACAGCCAGCTTGGCGAGCTGGAGAAGTTCCTCCACCTCGGCTACCCAGAAGGCAAGAGCCCGGTGAGGTTCGCGCGCTACACGGGACAGGAGCGCGACGAGGAGCGCCAGCAGATCATCGCCAACCCTCCCGACATCATCCTGACCAATTACGTAATGCTCGAGCTGATTCTGACACGAGTATACGAGAAGGCCCTCGTTCGGGCGGCGAAGGGCCTACGCTTCCTGGTGCTGGACGAGCTGCATACTTACCGGGGGCGCCAAGGTGCGGACGTTGCCCTTCTGGTCCGCCGTGCGAGAGAGTTCTTTGGCGCAACTCAGCTCCAGGTTGTCGGCACATCGGCAACCTTGGCCGGTCCCGGAACGTACGAGGAGCAGCAAGCTGAAGTCGCCTCGGTGGCGACAGTGCTGTTCGGAGATGAGGTCTCTCCGGGTGACGTCGTTGGGGAGACCCTCAGGCGTTCGACTCCTGAACGGGACCTCACCGAGAGCGAATTCATCAGTGCGCTATCGAGCCGGATCAGAGACTCCAGCCGAAGACCTCCCGCCGCGTATCAGGAGTTTGTCTCCGATCCCCTCTCCATCTGGATAGAGCAGACTTTCGGCGTTCGACAGGAGCCCGCTTCGAGACGGCTCCTCCGGCAGAAGCCTCGCAGCCTCACGGGCAGTGGAGGCGCGGCGGCCGAGCTTGCCAGCATCACTGGAGCAGCACCGGAAGTTGCCAGGAGAGCGATCGAGCAAGGCCTTCTCGGGGGATACCAATGCGAACGCGATCCAGAGACGGGATTCTCCGCGTTCGCCTTCCGCCTGCACCAGTTCATCAGCCGCGGAGACACTGTCTACGCATCTCTTGAGCCAGAGAACACAAGATACCTGACCGTCAACTGCCAACAGTATGTTCCGGGTGACCGTGGGCGTGTCCTGCTCCCGCTGGTCTTCTGCAGAGAATGTGGGCAGGAATACTACTGTGTCCGACGATTCCAGGACGACGATACCGGCGAAGTCCGCTACGTCCCACGGGAACTCACCGATCGAGGATTCGACAAGGAATCGGCACCCGGGTTCCTGTATTTCAACTCTGAAGACCCATGGCCGTCTGGACAACAAGAGGAAGTCGAGCGCCTGCCGGAAGACTGGCTTGAAGAGTCCCGGGACGGCATGGTGGTCCGCCAAGCGCGGAGGAGGCACCTTCCGCGACCACTCATCGTTGAAACGAACGGCAAAGACGGTCACGAGGGGCTATCCGGGCACTATCTCTCCAGCCCGTTCCGATTCTGCCTGCAATGTGGTGTCTCTTATGACTTCCGAACCGTTTCCGACTTTGGCAAACTCACGTCTTTAGGAACCGAGGGCCGAAGCACGGCCACCACGATCCTCAGTCTGTCGACGATCCGCCACCTCCGGAAAGAAGCGACATTGGCGGAACGGGCCCGGAAGTTGCTCAGCTTCACCGACAACCGACAGGACGCGTCCTTGCAGGCCGGCCACTTCAATGATTTCATCGAGATCGGACTCTTGCGGTCGGCGCTGCTCAAGGCCTGCAGGAAAGCGGCCTCAGACGGCCTCTCACACGAAGTTCTGACCCAGCGAGTATTCGATTCTTTGGATCTGCCCTTCGCGGAATACTCCAAGGACCCCACTCTCCAATTCCAGGCAAAACTCCAGACCGAGCGTGCGTTCCGTGACGTTATCGGCTATCGGCTCTACCATGACCTGCGCCGGGGTTGGCGTGTCACGTCACCCAACCTGGAGCAGTGCGGATTGCTGGAGATCCAGTATCTGTCTCTGGACGAGCTCGCCAATCACGAGGCGTCCTGGGCAGGACATCACGAGGCGTTAGCAGCCGCGAGGCCCGAGACGCGCTCTGCTATCGCAAAGGCCCTCCTCGACTTCATGCGGCGCGAGCTGGCTGTCCAAGTAGACTACCTCGACGCAGCCAAGCAGGAAGCGATTCTCCAGCAAAGCGTTCAACGTCTCAGTCCCCCATGGGCACTAGATGAGCAGGAGGTTCTAACGAACGCCTCTGTTCTCTACCCGCGACCGCGTCGACCTCGGGATTCAGGTGGAGACGCATTCCTGAGTCCAAGGAGCGGCTTTGGCCAACACCTCCGTCGAGGTGCGACTTTCCCGGACTACCGCCGGCGCTTGTCAATGCAGGACATCGCCAGAGTCATCGACCAATTGCTGACAACGCTCCGGACCGCCGGACTAGTGGAGATCGTGCGCGAGCCCGCTAATCCTGACGACGTACCGGGTTATCGCCTACCCGCCTCGGCACTGGTCTGGAAGGAAGGTGACGGAAAGACACCCTTCCGCGATCCGATTCGCGTGCCAGGCGAGTCGTCCGAGGGCGGACACACCAACCCCTTCTTCGTCAACTTCTACAGAAGCATGGCGGCAGAACTGGCGGGCTTTGAGGCGCGAGAGCATACCGCACAGGTACCCTACGAGGACCGCGAGAAGCGTGAGATCCGATTCCGTGAGGGAAACCTGCCCATCCTCTATTGCTCTCCCACAATGGAACTGGGAGTTGATATCGCGGAGCTCAATGTCGTCAACATGCGGAACATCCCAC
>CAYLSS010000757.1:0-3155 GCA_964385765.1 uncultured Solibacteraceae bacterium | reverse complement strand
TCCCGTTGACAGCGACGACTGCGGTGGCTGCCCGTTGGACCACAACAACTTCGCTCCGCGCGTCGGCCTGGCCTTCCGCGCCACCAACAAAACCGTGATTCGCGCCGGTGCCGGCATATACTACGGCGAGCACGACAACGTGGAAGCCGAAGCGTCTCGCTTTGCCACCGGTGCGCCGAACTCGAATGAGTTCGACAACGCGCAACCCCGCGACTTCACCGATTTCTTCGTGCAGGAGGGCTTCCCCGCCTCGACCCGCACCGGCCTGCCCCGGGCCGGCTTGAACGCCAACATTATGCAAGACGGTGTCTGGCCGCAGTTTTATTCGGGACAGTGGTTCTTTGACATTCAGCACGAAATCGGCTTCGACACCCTGCTCACTGTCGGGTACAACGGAACGTCGACCTCACAAATAATAAATGGGGTCAATGTGAATCGTCCCTTGACCCCGCACCCCACCATCCGCCAGCAGGACCGCAGGATCCGGCCGTTCTTCAACAACGTCACCCTGAACGGCGCTCTCTTCCTGAACCAGAACTACAACTCACTCACCGTGAAGGCGGAGAAGCGCTTTACCGATGGGCTGACATTTCTGAGTTCGTTCACCTGGTCGCACAACATCGACTACTCGAACGAGAACCTCACGACGGGTACTACATCCCAGTCCGCGTTCACCTATGACCGGACCTTCGATCGCAGCAACGCCTCGCTCGATCGCCGCCTGGCTTATGTTATGAGCGTCGTCTATGAGCTGCCGTTCGGCAAGGGCAAGCCCTTCCTCACCAGTGGCCCCGCTGCATTGGTCTTCGGGAACTGGCAGATCGGCGGGATTCTCTCGCTGCTGACCGGCACGCCGGACAGCCACTCGATCAACGTCGACACGACCAATGTCGGCGGCGCCAACCGCGGCCAGTTCATCGCCGACGTGAATCTGCCGAACGATGAGAGATCGGTTGACCGCTGGTTCAATACCGAAGCCGTCATTCCCGGCCCGGAAGGGCAAATCGACCCTGCCGGCCGTAACCTGATCTTCGGACCGCCAACCCGCAACTTCGACTTTTCGTTGTCGAAACGGTTCTTCATGCCGTGGGAAGGCCACTGGCTGCAGTTCCGCTTCGAGTCATTCAACTTCACGAACACGCCGGTCTTCGGTCGTCCGAATACGTCCTTCGGGACGGCGAACGTTGGAACCATCAATGCGGCCGGAGAGCCACGCCGCATCCAGTTCGGCTTGAAGTACTCCTTCTAAGCTCTGTTATTCTTGAGCTTGGTGGCGGGCGTCTCACTCGGGGCGCCCGCCTTTTTTGTGTTGCCTACTCCCAACACGCCGATTCGTGCGGTTCCCGAATCGCAATAATCCGGTCCACGCCGTTCGGTTCCAGCACCTGCTCGGTCCCGCTTGGCCAGATCACTTCCACGGACCCGACCTCGGTCGCCTTTCCGAGTCCGAAGTAGACACGAGGATCGATTGAGCTCTGGTAGCTGCCCGTGCGGGTAACAAACGCCCGCCGGCGTTTTCCCGTCGCGGTCGTAAGAACTACCTTGGCCCCGATACCGTCGCGGTTGCTCTGGCATCCTTCCAGATCGAATGCAATCCAGTGGTTGTCGTTCCGCTCCGCTCCCAGATTCCGCGCATAATAGGCCGGCTCGTCCAGGTTACAGACGACAATATCGAGATATCCGTCATTGTCGAGGTCCCCGACGGCGGCGCCGCGGCTCGCCCAGACGCGATCGAAGATCGGACCTCCTTTGCTCGAGACGTCGGTGAAGGTGCCCTTGTCGTTCTTCAACAGCAGTGGCGGCTGCTGATAGCGTATGTGAGGCTGGGAGCGCTCAATGTTATCCATCACGTGGCTGGTGGCGATGAAAATGTCGTTGCTCTCGTCGTTGTCATAATCAAAGACTCCCAGACCCCAGCCGCCGTAGCGGTAGCTGATCGCCCCCACCTGGCTCATCGGAGTCTTGTACTCGAACGTCTCGTCGCCGGCATTAAAGTACACTGCGAATCGTTCCTGCGACAGCGTGGTAATGAACAGGTCGGCCAGCCCGTCGTCGTTCAGATCGTTGGCGACGATTCCCATACCGGAGAACTCCATGCCGTCCTCATTCAGCGCGACCCCCGAAAGAAGGGCGATCTCGGTGAAGGTCCCATCCCCCTCGTTCCGAAAAAGGAACTGCGGCACCTTGTCGTTAGCCACGGCGATATCGGTCCAGCCATCCTGATTGAAGTCGGCGAAGGCAACGCCCAGGCCTTTGCTTTTGAACCCGGCAATGCCGGCGCTTTCGCTGACGTCGGTGAACGTTCCGTCACCGTTGTTGCGGTAAAGCAGATTCGACGCCGACTCGAATAGCTTCGGATGGCAGTAAGTACGACCATAGGTTGTCTCCAGCCCGCAGCGGTTGTCGACATCGTACCGGTAGATCATGTACCGAACGATGAAGATGTCGAGATAGCCATCTTTGTCGTAATCGAAGAATCCGCAACTTCCGGCCCACTCCCGCGCGGCGTGAAGGCCGGACGGTACGGTGACATCCGTGAATCGCTTCCCTGCCTCGTTGTGATAGAGGATCGCCGCCGGGACCTCGCCGGTCGCGGATTTGGTTACCAGCAGGTCGGGATAGCCGTCATTATCATAGTCGCCGACCCCGACCCCCATGCCATAACCGCGACCCCGAACCCCATATTCTTCAGTTACATCCCTGAACTTACCATGTCCATCGTTCAGAAACAGGCGATTCCAGTATTTGGGATCCGACTTATCCGGTTCGACACCGTGTAAATGACCCAAATCCAGTTCCGCGCCATTGACAAAGTAGACGTCCATCCATCCGTCCTGATTGACATCGAGGATCGCGACGCCGCCACTCATTGTCTCCGGAAGAAACTTCCGCGGGGTCTTCGAGTTGTGGTGACGAAAGATGAGACCGGATTCTTCGGTCGCATCTTCGAAAATGCCGTCATCCGCGGTCGCGAATGGAGCTGCCGCCAACGCCAGCAGGCACAGCGGGAAAACCAGACTCAGACACCTCATCCCGATGATAGAATTATATCGCCGTGCTTCCTACGGATCGCTTGCGCAGCCGTGATCAAAGGTTCAGGCGCGCCATCGTAAGAGCCGCTCCGGTGACTCTGGCATTGTTCTGCGCGGCACTCC
>CAYLSS010000756.1:1285-3155 GCA_964385765.1 uncultured Solibacteraceae bacterium | reverse complement strand
AGTACTACGCGCGCGCCGTGAAGCGGGTAAAGGACGTTCATTTTCTCGAACAGATGGGGGTCCCCGAGGCGATGTGGGTTCTTGAGGTGAAGGACTTCATGGCCATTGTCACGATGGACGCTCATGGCAACAGCCTGCACGCCGACGTGCTGGAGAAGACGGGGAAGGAGTTGGGCGAACTCAGCCCCGCCTGAAGCGGGCGAAAGGCGACTAGACGGGTTCGGGCTGAGGTTCTGGTTTCAGCCAAAGGTGCAGCCACGGTCCGTGGCATCGGGGGCATTCCCGTGGCGGACCTGCGTCGAAATCCCTTTCCCAGATGAAGTCGCACGATTCGCAACTCCAGATGCGAAGCTGAGGTTCTCTGGATGGAGAGCCGTTCGCATCGGCTTTGTTCGAATTGGAAAAGACTGCCATATGGATCTCCCTGGCGGGATCAGGTCACTTCGGAGAAGCAGCGGCACGGAGGTCGGCGCGGCAGATATGAGGATCCAGACCGCTGCCCTGATGCTCGAGCGCTTCCTTAGCGAGGGATCGACGCGAAGCCAGGAGGGCGTCGAACTCCTGCGCGCTCAGCGAGTAGCGATGCAGCAGATCGACGGCTGAACCGGCGAAGAACCCTTCCCGAAATTCCGGATCGGTCAATAGCCGCCCAAGGATCTGTTCGACCGACGATTGACTCATTCCGCCCGGACCACGTGCAATTCGAGTTCCAGGAACAGCGAGCCGGGTTTGGGATGAGGGCATATGTTATGTTTGGCTTGTGGCGACCCTCTTCCAGTCCGGTGCCGCGGACGTGCCGGTCGAAGAGATTCACCTCACTGAAGCTGATTTCGAATCCATCCTGCAGACAACCAACAGCGCGGTTGTTATCATCTCGCCGGATCACCGTGTTCGGAGGTGGAATCATGGCGCTGAACGCGTTTTCGGATTTCTTGCGGACGAGGTGCTGGGCCGGGACTACGTCGATCTCTGCCTGCGGGCGGATCACCGAGCGGGCGTGGTGGAGGAGATCCAGCGAGTGTTGTCCGGCAAGGTCTGCAGTCACCACGAGAACCCGGTCCGGACGAAGTCGGGTGGTCAGAAAGTACTGGTCTGGGCGGCATCGCGACTACTCAATAAGGAAGGGCGGGCGATCGGGGTTGTCGCGATCGGCCACGACGTCACGGAACTGAAGCGGGCACAAGCGCTGCAAGCCGGTGAGAACCGCGTGCTGGCTCTGCTGGCGCAGGGTGGTTCTCTGGAGGATGTGCTCGGGGTGCTGGCGACAACGGTCGAGGAGGTTTGTCCGGCGGCGCGCTGCGCGATCTCGCTGGTCAACCGCGAATCGAAGCGGCTGAGGTGTGTAGCGGCTCCCCGCCTGCCCGAGGCAGTGCTCGCGGCCATCGACCGGCAGCGGGTCGGCGTCTCGGGGGGCTGCTGCGCGGTGGCCGCGCATACCGGCAAGCCGGCGATTTCCGAAGATATATCGGAGGATCCGGCCTCGGACTTGAAAGGTCAGGAGGACATTCGGGCCTGTTGGGCGTTTCCGATTGCCACCGCCGACAAGCGAACGCTGGGAGCGTTCTGCGCGTTTCTTGACCACTCCGGCAAACCGGATTCATTTGAGCAGGAGTTACTGCAGACGGCCGCCCGCCTTGCCGCTGTCGCCGCCGAGCAGAAGCGAATCGAGACGGAGAGGCTCGAGCAGACGGAGGCTCGTTTTCAAACGGCTGTCGAAGAGCTCGAGGCGCTGCGCGAGGAGTTGCGGCAGCGCTTCTCTTTTGAAGACCTGGTGGCGGTTTCGCCGGGGATGCTGCAGGTTCTCCAACTGGCCGCACAGGTATCGCCGACGGAAGCGACGGTCCTGATTACTGGAGAGACCGGAACCGGG
>CAYLSS010000756.1:0-1275 GCA_964385765.1 uncultured Solibacteraceae bacterium | reverse complement strand
CCATGAACACCGGCCACGACGGATCGTTGACGACGATCCATGCCAACAGCCCGCGAGCGCACGGCCCCTTTGTCGCGGTGAACTGCGGGGCGATTCCGGAAACTCTTGTGGAGAGCGAGCTCTTCGGGCATGAGCGCGGCGCGTTCACTGGGGCCGACCGCCGCAAACCGGGCCGTCTTGAGCGAGCGGAAGGAGGAACTCTGCTCCTGGACGAGGTGGGTGAGCTTCCATTGGCGGCCCAGGTGAAGCTGCTGCGCGTCCTGCAAGAGAAGGCGTTCGAGCGGCTCGGAGGAACCAGTTCGCTGCGCGCTGATGTTCGGATTATGGCCGCCACCAACCGGAATCTCGAATTGGAGATGAGGAAAGGCCGTTTTCGGGAGGATCTTTACTACAGGCTCAATGTCTTTTCGATACACATCCCGCCGCTGCGCGACCGCCGCGAGGCGATACCCGAATTGACCGCCAGGATTCTGCGGCACATTGCCGATCGCCTGGGGCGACCGGAGATCGCGCTGTCGCGTCCGGCGCTGGACGCGCTGCTGCTTTACGACTGGAAAGGCAACATTCGCGAGTTGGAAAACGCACTGGAGCGTGCGGCCATTCTCTGTGGCGGCAGCCTGATCCAGCCGGAACACCTTCCCATTCATACGAATGAACCGGCCGCCACGGTTCGACAGCAAGGGTCGCGCGAGGTAGTGGCCCGTCTGGATGCGGGGTTCAGCATGGACAGGCTCGAGCGACGCCTTCTGCGGCAGGCGCTGGAGCTGACCGGCGGGAACCAGTCCGAGGCCGCGAAGCTGCTGGGAATCACTCGCAGCGCGCTACGATGGCGCATGCGGAAGCACCTCTCGACCTAGCCGTCTGGCTGTATACAGCCTCGCAAGGCGGCATCACAGAATGCTAAGCCTTTGTCGAACAATTGCTTAGTACAAGATTGTGGTTGTTAACAGCCATTGTCCGCAAGCAGCCACAAGATTTCCTCGTATGGTGTCTATTCACACCCGGTTGCACTCGCTAAACCGTTGCGGTTGCGTTCCGATTTCCGTGGAGCGCGAATGGTAGCTGATTCGCTCCTGTGATTGCCGGAGTCCGAATCAGAATATGAGCTACATCATCACGGGCGCCTGTATCAAGTGTGAACTATGCGCCGAGATCTGCCCGGTGAACTGCATCCATCCGATGAGCGATGAAGCCGGCTTTGACGAGGTATCCCGGCTCAAGATCGATCCTGACCTTTGCTCCGAGTGCGGCCGCTGCATCCATGCGTGTCCGGTG
>CAYLSS010000755.1:0-3163 GCA_964385765.1 uncultured Solibacteraceae bacterium | reverse complement strand
GCCCCGTCAACGCCATCGCTTATCGGCCCTACGAGCAGCACGAGATCGACACCGCCCTCTGCACCCGCTGCGACATGTGCCGCCAGGCCTGCCAGGACGACGCCATCCAGGTCGTTTCGCCATGCTGACACTGACCATCGACAATCGCCAGGTCGCCGCCAAACCGGGCGCCACCGTCCTCGAAGCCGCGCGGAGCGCCGGTATTCCCATCCCGACACTCTGTCACGTCCCCGGAATCGAGCCCGCGGCATCGTGCTTCCTCTGCGCCGTCCAGGTGGAGGGCCGCCGCGGCCTCTCGCCCGCCTGCGCCCTGCCCGCCGCCGCCGGCATGGTCGTCACCACCGACAGCCAGGACATCCGCACCGCCCGCAAGATCGCTCTCGAACTGCTCCTCTCGGATCACGCCGGCGATTGCGTGGCTCCCTGCGCCGCCCGCTGCCCCGCCGGCCTCGACATCCCGGCCTTCGTCCGTCAAATCGCCGGCGGCCAAAACCGACGCTCCATGGAAGTCATCGCCGATCGGCTCGCACTCCCCGGCTCCCTCGGACGCATCTGCCCGCGCCTGTGCGAGGAACACTGCCGCCGCTGCGACTATGACCGGGGCCTCGCCATCGGCCATCTTCATCGCTTTGTCGCCGACCGCGACCGTCACAGCGGACAGCCGTACTTCCCCCCCTGCGCCCCGGACACCCGCAAGTCCGTCGCCATCGTCGGCGCCGGTCCCGCCGGCCTCGCCGCGGCCTTCTACCTCCTGCAGCACGGTCACCGCTGCACCATCTACGACGCTCAATCGGAGCCGGGCGGCATGCTCCGCTACGGGATCCCCGCCTACCGCCTGCCCAAGGACGCTCTCGACGCCGAAATCGGCCTCATCCGCCGCCTCGGCGCACGCTTCCATATGCGGTCGCGTTGGGGCGTTGACTTCACCCTCCGCGAGTTGCGCGAGCAGTTCGACGCCGTCTTCCTCGGCATCGGCGCGCAGCGAGCGCAGGGGCTCCGCTGTGAGGGTGAAGAACTCGCCCTCTCCGGCATCGAGTTTCTCGACCTTGTCGCCAAGGGCAACCCGCCCTCCCTCGGCGATAAGGTCATCATTGTCGGTGGCGGCAACACCGCCATGGACTGTGCCCGATCCTGCGTCCGCCTCGGCGCCGCCTCCGTCAAGGTCCTCTACCGGCGCACCCGGCGTGAAATGCCATGCCTGATGAAGGAGGTCGAGGCCGCCGAACAGGAAGGAGTCGACATCGCATTCCTCGTCGCACCGCTCCGCCTCGAACGCGGCTCGGACCACACTCTCACCCTCGCCTGCCAGCGCATGGAACTCGGCGAACCCGACGCCTCGGGCCGCCGCCGTCCCGTCCCCGTCGAAGGCTCGGAGTTCTCCATCGACTGCTCTACCCTCATCTCGGCCGTCGGTCAGGCCGTGGACCGCGAGCTTCCCGAGCGGGAGGGCCTCCGCGTCTCAGCTTGGGGAATCGCCGCCGCCGGCCAGACCTTCGCCACCAACCTGCCCGGCGTCTTCGCCGGCGGAGATGCCGTGCTTGGAGCCGACCTCGCCGTCCGAGCCGTCGCCGCCGGTCGCACCGCTGCGACCTCGATTCATCAGTTCCTGAGCGGACAACCCGTCTCCGGCGAGCCCACCCCCTTCAATATCGCCATGCGCCCCATCGACGACGCCGAACGCGCCGAAATCTTCCGCTCCATCGAGAAAGCGGAGCGCGTCAGGGTTCCGGAAATCAGCCCCGAGCGCCGCTTGCACACATTCGATGAAGTCGAACTGGAACTCCCCGCGGAAGCCGCCCTCGCCGAGGCCCGGCGCTGCCTCTCTTGCGGTTGCGCGAAGGCCGATTGCTGCAGCGTCCGCCGCCTCGCCACCGAGTACGCTGCCGAACCTTACCGCTTCGCCGGCGCCCGCCGCCGCTTCGCCCAGGACCTCTCTCACCCCGACATCGCCTATGAGCCCGGCAAGTGCATCCTCTGCGACGCCTGCGTCCGCATCGCCGCCGCCGCCGGCGAAGCGCTCGGACTCGCCCCCATCGGCCGCGGCTTCCAGGTCACCATCGGCGTCCCCTTCAACCAGCCGCTTTCCGGCGGTCTCCGCCACGCCGCCGAACAGTGTGCCGCATCCTGCCCCTCCGGCGCCCTTGCCCTGCGCACGCCCCGCGCCTGCGATCTCTGCCGCGGTCCGGTCTGAGCCGGGCGGCGGTCCGCTAAGGCGTCACCTCTTGCCATTTCTCCCTCGCCCACCGGGAAGGAGCCGGAAGGTCCTTCGCCCGCTCCCGGTAAATCTGCTCCAGCCGCCGCGCGATCTCGGGCTCCTCATCGTAGATGTTCGTCGTCTCGAGCGGGTCGACGTCCACGTCATACAGCTCGTAGTGAGCGGGAAGGCCGTCCGGCAGATCCCTGTAAAGCCCGGCCGGAATTTCGCCGACCCGGCGCAGAACATATTGCCCATTCGTAACCACCCACGCCCCCGGCGATTCGTAGCGCCGGTCGCCCTTGCCCTCCATCGGGATGATCGTCTCCCGGCCAAAGCCCCAATAGCGGGAATGAAGGCCTGCCCACACCAGGTAATCATGCGGCCGGTCGCCTGACCCCGTGAGCCACGGCAGCAGGCTCTGGCCATGGAGCCCTTCTGGAATCGCGACCCCGGCCGCGTCCAGCGCCGTCGGCATCATGTCCATCATGGAAACGGGCTCGTCGCGCGTCTGCCCCCCGGCAACCCGGGCCGGCCAATGGATCAGCATCGGAATACGGTGGCCTCCCTCCCGATAAGTCCCCTTATGGCCGCTGTACGGCGCGTTCCCCGGCAGCGGGGACTCCACCAGCAGTTGCCCGCCATTGTCCGAGCAGAAGATGAACAACGTCTCCGCCAGCTCCCCGTTTACCTCGAGATCGTCCAGCAGCGCCCTGACTCCTTCATCCACCGCATTGACATGGGCGAAGAAGTTCGTCAGATTGTACGACTCGCTCGGGAACTTGTCGAAGTACTTGTCGGGGGCCTTCGGCGTCAGGTCATCGTGCACGGCGTGATACGCGACCTCGACGAAAAACGGCTTCCCCTCGTCCCGCGCCCTGCGCATGAATTCCAGCGCCTTATCCGTGAAGAGCTCCGTGTTGTAACGCTCCTGCAGGCCGGTATGCTCGTAGTTCTCCCAGATCCAGT
>CAYLSS010000754.1:0-3167 GCA_964385765.1 uncultured Solibacteraceae bacterium | reverse complement strand
CTCCCATTCCGGCTCGCCGCCGGTCAGCGACGTGTCCTCCGCTTTGACGTAACGCCGCCCGAAGCCATGGTCCAATTCACGGGCAAAGCTGTTGTCCGCCTTGGGGACCGCGAGATCTCGACCGACACCGCCGTGATCGACTATGAACACATCCCGCCGCAGACGGTCGCCAGGGAGGCCGAAACCAAGCTCGTAAGAGTCGATGCCAGGAATCTCGCCCGGCGGGTCGGCTACGTAATGGGCGCCGGCGACGATGTGCCGAAGGCGCTGCGACAACTGGGCGCCGAGGTTACGCTACTTGACGAAGGGGAACTGGCCCGGGGCGACCTATCGCGCTTCGACGCCATTGTCACCGGCATTCGCGCCTACAATGTTCGCGATGATCTTCAGGCCAGCAAGGAGCGGCTTCTCGACTACGTTCGCGACGGCGGAACGCTCATCGTTCAATACAATGTGCAGTCCCGGCGGCGACCGCGAGCCTCCGCCGATCCGCTCGAAAACCTGGGACCCTATCCGTTACAGATCGGCCGCGGGCGCGTCAGTGTCGAGGAGGCGGAGTTGAAGCTTCTGCAGCCCGAGCACCCGGTTCTCCAGACCCCGAACCGGATTACGTCAGCCGACTTCACCGGCTGGGTACAGGAACGGGGTCTGTATTTCGCCGAAGAATGGGACGATGCCTATCAGCCTCTATTCGCTGCTCATGACCCCGGCGAAGAGCCACTCGCCGGTAGCACGCTCTATGCGCGATACGGCGACGGCGTCTATATCTTCACCGGATTGTCGTTCTTCCGCCAGTTGCCGGCCGGGGTTCCGGGCGCCTATCGATTGTTCGCAAACTTTCTCAGCGCCGGGGTCCGGCAATGAATGACGCACCTGAAAAACCCGATGACGAAATCATCGATGATCCGCCGCCATTTCTGGGAACCTGGGGACGCGTTTACGCGGCGGTGATCATCTATCTCGCCGTGCTGATCACCTGCTTCTATATTTTCAAGATCGTTTTCACTCCATGACGCTGCTCGACTGGATTGTCCTGATTGGCTCCCTTGCGGGAATTGTGGCCTATGGATTGTGGCGTTCGCGCGGCGCTACTGACACCAAGACTTTTCTGCTGGCCGGCAAGACGATGCCCTGGTACGCCATGGCACTGTCGATCATGGCGACCCAGGCGAGCGCGATCACCTTCATCTCGACGACCGGCCAATCCTATGTCGATGGGATGCGCTTCGTGCAGTTCTACTTTGGAATGCCGCTCGCGATGGTGATCCTGTCGGCCACCGCGGTCCCGATCTTTCACCGGACGAACGTCTACACCGCCTACGAGTATCTGGAATACCGATTTGACGCCAAGACCCGCGGGCTGGTGAGCGCAATCTTTCTGATCCAGCGGGGGCTCGCGGTCGGCATTGCGCTCTATGCGCCGGCCATCGTGCTGACCGTGTTGCTCGGCTGGCCCGATACGCTGACCACGACGCTAATGGGCACCGTGGTAGTCATTTACACCACCATGGGCGGCATCAAGGCGGTTACCTGGACCGAGTTTGTCCAGATGCTGATCATTACCTTCGGCATGATTACAGCCCTGGTCACCGCCATCTGGCTTCTGCCATCGGGCGTCAACCTGGGTGACGCGATCAGCCTGGCCGGTGCGGCCGGCAAGATCAACCCGGTGGTCTTCAGCCTGGACTGGAATGACCGCTACAACATCTGGAGCGGCCTGCTTGGCGGCATGTTCCTCGCCCTGGCCTACTTCGGTACCGATCAGTCGCAGGTGCAGCGCTACCTGACAGGCAAATCGATTACCCAAAGCCGGCTGAGCCTGCTGTTCAACGCGGTCGCCAAGGTGCCGATGCAATTTTTCATACTTTTCATTGGCGCCATTGTCTTCGTTTTTTACACCTTCGAGAAACCACCGCTGCTGTTCCAGCCGCGGCACCTCGAGCTGGCTCAGTCGGTGACATCCGAGTACGAGCCGATCAGTGAGCGCTTCGATATCGCATTCGAGCAGAGAAGGCGCGCGGCCCGCGAATTTGTCGAGGCGCGCCATGGCGACGATGAAGCCCGCGTGCAGCAAAGCGCCAACCGGTACGTGGTGGCCCAGCGAGATCTCGATCGCGCCCGGGCTGACGGAGCAACCCTCGCCGAAAGAGTGACCGGCGAGACGGTTAGCGACACGAACTACATCTTCTTGACCTTCGTGACGAAATACTTGCCGGCCGGAGTGGTCGGCTTGATCATGGCCGTGATCTTTGCGGCGGCCATGTCGAGTATCGCCTCGGAGATCAATTCACTCGCGACGGTGACCGTGATCGACCTTTATAAACGGTTCTGGAACCCCGGTGGAGCCGACAGTCATTTCCTGTTGGCCTCCCGGATCGCAACGGTTTTCTGGGGCGCCTATGCCGTGGCTACCGCGGAGTTCGGCAAGAACCTCGGAGCGCTGATCGAAGCCGTGAATATCCTTGGGTCGCTATTCTATGGGGGGCTGCTCGGCGTCTTTGTTCTTGCCTTCTTCTTCAAGCGGGTCGGCGGGACAGCCGCCTTCCTCGGCGTGATCGCGGGCGAGGCGGCCATCTTCGCGACCAGGTTCCTGACCGACATCACCTTCCTCTGGTACAACGTGATCGGCTGCTCCGTTGTGATCGCGACGGCGCTCGCGGTCACCCAGTTGCTCGGACCACGCCCCCAGCCAGCGCAGGGTGGCTAATGATTTTCGGCCCGCCTCTTTGGTCGTCCTGTGAACTACGACACTATGCTCAACCCCGAGTGGAATAGCAACTGCAAACTGCCGGGTGCGCGACAAATTTGTGACGCTCAGGCGGCGCGGGAGCGTGATTCCCAGTAGTTGTCGAAGCGGTCCGACAGGCGGCAAGCAGCGCAGGGCGGTGATGGCGTTGGCGCCGCGCACGCTCCAGCATGCCCGAGCGCTTCAGCCGGCTGGCGATCACCGTGCGGCAGCCCGCCTCGATCACCCCCGAGCCCACAAACAGACCCTGCCGCCGAAACTCGTCGTAGCGCATCCGCGCGGCGTTGCGCTCGAAATAGTCGGCTTCGAGCGCGAGCTGATGCGCGAGCTCGACGTTCTCGGTCTCGATGGCGCGCAGCTGGGCGATGATCCGCTCAATACGGCCGCGGTCGAGCATTTTCTGGAGCCGCGAGGCCCAGCG
>CAYLSS010000753.1:1023-3173 GCA_964385765.1 uncultured Solibacteraceae bacterium | reverse complement strand
GACGCCGAGAACGACGCCGAATCTTAGCCGCACCACCCGAGTCCCGAATTCGGACGCTCTTGCGGCCTCTTGTTCCCAGCCGAGACAGACTTCGGGCAAAAAATCGTTTCCCGGCGAGGACTGCTCAGTGAGTCGCTCCTCACCGCGATCGCCATAATAGCCCACGGCCGAAGCCGCCAGCAGGACTTTTGGCGGCCGATCCATCGCCCCCATGGTCTCTACCAACCGGTTGGTTTTGTCGATGCGGCTGCTGCGGATCCGACGACGGATTTCAGGCGTCCATCGCTGGGACACGGGTTCTCCCGCTAGATGGATGACAGCATCAGCATCGTCAAGACTCTCTGCCGGCAGTGTTCCCTCCGGAGCGTCCCATAAATGGTAGCGGACCTCGGGACGAACGCCGGTTCGTGGCGACCGGCCAAGTATGCTGATGTGATGCCCCTGTTCGAGGAGGCGCTCCGTGAGCCGGCGGCCGATGAATCCGGTACCGCCGGTGATGGTGACGTTCATCGCGAGCCTATTGTAAGCGATGCGGGTCGTCTGCTGTTTCCTGAAGTTCGCGAATCTCGCGAATATAGGTGTCGACGTCCGTTTTTCGCTTCATACCGCGGAATGACATGTAGCGCACCGAGCCGAAGATGGGGCGTTCCTGCCAGGGTCGATCGTGAAGACCGAAGCACCAGAGGATCCCAGCGTAGGTGTTCGGGTCGCGGCCGTCAAGCGCCCAGCGGTCATGGATGTAGATCATTGTCTCGAGGGCGTCCTGGTGCGTCGGCGACCATTCGATAATCTTCTTGCCCCAATACATCCTGTAGTAGCCGTGGATCTTGCCTCTCAGACGCATCTCCATCTGAGTTGCATTCCAAAGATCATCGTGTGTCCTTGCATCCGCGAATTGCTCACGCCCGTAGGTTGGATCACGCTCATCGCCGGAATGTTTCCGAAGCGTCTTCCGAGCCCAATCCGGCAAATTCTCCAGGCTTCCTGGATCATCGGAAAACCTGGCGAAGTTGAAAGCGAGTTCACGCCGCACGACGAGTTCTTCGAGAAACTCCTCGGTCGCGATGTGGTGCGCCTCACCGTAGCTATTGACAGCAAGCGCGATCTCGAGGGCGGAAACCATGCCATAGCGGAGGTATGGGCTGAGATTGGAGGTGGCGCGCGCAGTCGGGCTATTGCGCTGATCACCATACCGGTGCAGATTGTTTTCGAGAAAGTGCTCGAGCCTGCCCAGGGCGGCGATGCGTCCGCCCCGGAATGCGGTCGAAGCGCCGACGCCGTGATCGATGTCGCAGTCGCGGACCAGGCCGTCGATGGACTCAGGGGTGACTTCAACATGAAAATCCGGGAGCGATTCTTTGAACTGGCGCTCGATGCTGATCGTGGGCACAGGAACGAGGTACTCGGCGAGCATCTTCCGGATCTTTGGCCGGATCGTGTAGGCCGCGTACTCGCGTTTGTTCATGCGGCCCATCGGCACGATGCAACTGGAGTCCACCGCAAAGAAGGCGCAGTCAAGCTTTGTTGGCACGCTCTTGTTGTGCTCCCTGGGAAGGAAGGTCGGGTAATCGTCGGTGACGATAGCCGCGGCGGTGGCCGCCAAGCGGTAGAGAACATCGTTCGGATCGTTCTCCTGACGTCGCAGGTAGAAGACGTAGCCGGCGCCCATTTCGCGGATGCGGCGGGCAGTTTCCGGAACCCCATCAAGAATAAAATGGTGCACCCTGGCTGAAGCCAGCGGGTACGTGCTCGTCAGCGCCTCGTACACCAGAACCGGTAGATGAAGACGATTCGCCAGGTCAGCCGCATGAACCAGCGCGTGGTTGCTTTCGGCGCGCCGGTTCGCCTGCATCCAATAGAGAACGTACCGGCGGTCCTCACGGACTGGAAAGTCGTTCAAAGTCCGAACTCGATGCTGCATGCCCCTTTAGGATGACGTGCGGAACCCAGCGGCTACAATAGTACGAGTCAACCGATGCGAGCCTGGAATCGGGCAAAGCTACTTTGGGGATACCTTCGGCGACGGGAAAAGCTGAGCGGGGTTCCGGTCGAATATATTGTCGAGACCACCGCGAAGTGCAACCTGTATTGCCCGATGTGTCCTCGCGAGACGCACCCTCAGCCGAAGGAAGACATGACAGATGCGGTCT
>CAYLSS010000753.1:0-1013 GCA_964385765.1 uncultured Solibacteraceae bacterium | reverse complement strand
CTGGTGGCTCACTCGGCTCCGGGCGCTGAACACATGATGTTGATCGGGCTCGGCGAGCCGTTCCTGGACCCGAAGATTTTCGATCGGATCGAGTTCTGTCATCGCCATGGGGTCTACACTTTGCTGTCGACAAACGGAACACTGTTGGATGAAACGGCCGCAGCGCGATTGCTCGACACACCGCTCGAAAACATTACATTCAGCTTCGATGGGGCAACTAAGGAGACCTTCGAACACTACCGCAAGGGAGCGCGGTTTGAGCGAGTCAGGGATAACTTTGTCCGGTTTGCCCGGATGAAGCATGAGCGCGGAGCGAAGGTTCAGATCGTCGTCCAGATGATCCAGATGGAGGGAACGACGCCGGAGACCATGGAGTTCATGCGTTTTTGGCGGTCGGTGCCGGGGGTGAATGAAGTCCGGTTGAAGCAGGATGAAACGGTGGTGCTGCAGCCTGGAGCCGGACATGGTCCGGAAGATTGGCAGCATCCCTGCCATTACCTTTGGCGTGGTCCGCTCTACGTGAAGTACAACGGCGATGTCTACCCATGTTGCCACAGCTACGAATTGGACGGCGAACCGATCGGCCGAATTGGCGAGAAGTCGCTCGAGGAAATGTGGAACTCACAGCCCGTCCGCGAGATGCGACGAATGCATGCGGCTGGCCGGGGCAACGAGGTGGATGTCTGTTCGCGATGCCCGACAACCATTCCTCATCCGGCGCTGGTGATCGGAAGCCTGATCTTCCACGGGCGTTGGGTACGCAAGTTGTTGCCGCTGGTGGAACGCCTCACCTATCTGTCGAAGCTGCCGGTCCGGTTGCTCAATCCGCCGAAGAAACGAGACCGCGCGCCTGACGACCTGGTTCAGATCACATCGAAAGACGCAGGAAAGCCGGGGCGTGAATTCTAGACTAGATAGGCGGCACACATGCAAAAGGCCCGACCTTTCGGTCGGGCCTTTTCTCACTAAATTGGGCGACGTCCTACTCTCCCACACAGTTGCCCGTGCAGTAC
>CAYLSS010000752.1:0-3175 GCA_964385765.1 uncultured Solibacteraceae bacterium | reverse complement strand
GGTTCATGTTCTGAATCGCCGGGATGTCGGCGAGCGCCCGATCCATTCGCTGTTCGAGCTGCGACCGCCAGTCCTCACTCTGTCGGTCGAGCACGTTTTGCGCGCGGCTGACCTCATCGCGAATGAACGAGCGCAGATCGCCGGCATCGGCTCTGAGTTCGCGCAGGGCCCGTGTCGTGCGGATTTCGATTGCGTCGCTGAGCTCCCGCGAATTCCGCTCCAATACGGCGACTCTCTCCTTGGCCTGATTCTCCACGCGCTCCAGCTCGGTCTTGAGCTCATCCAGAGCCCGCTGGGTCCGGGATTCCGTTTGCGTGCGGAGGTTTTCCGTGTCGTTTTTGAGGGTTGAGACGGTACGCTCGGCCTGGCCGGCGACGCGCTGGAGGGCAAAGTAAGTGGTCAGGCTCAGGACCGCGGCAAAAATGGTGGTGATAGTCACTAGAAGCGCGAGGAGCCGCTGGATACTTTCGGCCTGTTTTTCGATGTAGGCCAGCCTGGTTTCCAGGGCCTGGACCGAGTCCTCCTGAGCCGCGACGGATGGTCCGTTTATCGCCAAAAAGACACCCGCCAGAATGCAGAAGACAGCGGCCACGAGCACGATCACCAGCATCGACTTGACCAGCAGATTATCCACCCCTCTCATCGCGGACCTCCTCCACAGAGTATAGGTTGGAATTGCGGCAGAGGCCTAGACTCGCGGGCGCTCGTGGTTAGAACGCCGGATGGGTCGCGGAGCCGAGGACCGGCCTGGCACCGGGGCGGCTAACCGATGCTCACCGCAGGTGCTTGTTGAAGAAATCGATTGTGCGCTGCCACGCCAGCTTGGCCGCGGCTTCGTCGTAGCGTGGTGTCGTGTCGTTGTGGAAGCCGTGGTTGGCGCCTTCGTACATGTGGGCGACGTAGTCCTTGCCGTGCTTCTTGAGCGCTGCTTCGTATTCGGGCCAGCCGGCGTTGATTCGTTCGTCGAGGCCGGCGTAGTGAAGCATCAGCGGCGCATTGATTTTCGGGACGTCCTGGACGTCGGGCTGGGAACCGTAGAAGGGCACGGCGGCGGCGAGGTCGGGCACGCGGACGGCCAGCATGTTGCAGATTCCTCCGCCGTAGCAGAAGCCGACGCAGCCCACTTTCCCGGTGCAATCCGGGTGGGACTGAAGATATTCGACGGCGGCTACGAAGTCCTCCCGGAGCTTGGCGCCGTCGAGTTTTCTCTGCAAGGCCCGCCCTTCGTCGTCGGAGCCCGGATAGCCGCCGACCGGGGTCAAGCCATCGGGGGCCAGGGCGAGGAATCCGGCGACTCCGACGCGTCTGGCGACGTCCTCGATGTATGGGTTCAGCCCGCGGTTTTCATGGACCACCAGGACGCCCGGCAGTTTGCCGGACGCATCCGCCGGGCGGACCATGTAGGCACGGATGGCACCATGGCCTTCCGGCGATTGGTACTCCACGCGCTCAGTTTCCATGCGGCTGTCGTCCGCGGGAACCTGCTGTGCCCAGGCGTAGTTGGGACTCAGGCTGCTCAACAGCGCCGCGGCTGTGGTTCCTGCTCCTGCCGCGAGCGGTCCGACCCGATCCAGAAACTCCCGCCGGCTGATCCCGCCGTGGACATACTGATCGAACAACTTGAGAACCTGCGGATGGTAATCGCTTGCGATCCCTCGTTTCACTGACGCACCTCCGAGTTGATGGATTGCGATCACGGGGTCCCCTCGAAGCCCGCGATCATAGGAGCGATTATAGTGCAGCGGGGCGAGTAGCGCTCGGGTGCTCCATTGGATCGTGGTGAGTCCGGCGCCTCGGGATTGGCGGACGGTCAGCGCAGGTTTTTTCGAAAACAGTTCAGATGGTTCCTAAGCCTTTATTTTTGTTCGGCTTTTGTGCCGTGTCGTTGTACACTGGCGCTTATGGATTTCAACTTACGGGGGGTGGTGGGTTTTCCGTTGGCCCCCTTCGACGATGATCTGCAGCTTGATGCGGGCGTGCTGGAGGGATTGGTCGAGGAGATTGCCTCGCTGCCTTTTTGCGCCATCAACGCGCCGGCCGGAATATCCGAGATCTTTTCGTTGTCGGTGGACGAGGCGGTCGCGATGTTGCGGGTGACCCGATCCGTGGTGGGTGGCCGGATGCCGGTGATCGGCTGCGCGTATGGTCCGTGGGCGTCGGCGCGGGAGATGGCGCGGCGCATGGAGGAGGCCGGGGCGGACGCACTGCTGGTCCCCCCACCGCCGTATGCGGATGCGCCATTCGATGGAGTGGTGGCCTACTATCGGTCGGTGGCTGGAGCGACTGGACTGCCGCTTATCCTCTATAGTCGGGGCTGGGCGAACTTCAGTCCGGATGAGGTGGCCCGTTTGGCCGAAGCGCTGCCGACGCTGAGGTATTGGAAGGACGGTCAGGGCGATCCGACGCGGTATCGACGGATCATGAGCCGGGTGGGGGATCGTTTGCACTGGATCGGCGGGGCGGGGGACGACCGGGCGGCGGCGTATGCGGCGGTCGGCGTGCATTGCTTCACATCGAGCATTTCGGGGGTGGCGCCGAGACTGGCGCTGGAGTGGGGGGAGGCGGCGCTGGAGCCGGATTTCGGGCGCCTGCGCTCTCTACTGGCGCGTTTTGTGGACCCGCTGTTTGCGCTGCGGGGTCGCCGACGGGGCTACGACGTGACGGTGATGAAGAAGGCGCGCGAGCTGCTGGGCCGACCGGTGGGCCGACCGCGCCCGCCGCTGCCATTGCTTTCACCGTCGGCGGAAAGTGAATTGCGGGAGGTGCTGAAGTCGTGGAACCCCTACGGGTGAAGGACTGGCAGGCGGTTGGGAAGAGTGAAGGGAACTCGACGGGGTGGGGGAACGCGGCTTCCTGCCGCGGGCGGGATGAATGGCGGGTTTTCTGTCGAGCAGAGGAGAATAAAGAAAAACACTTGCGGGTTCGAATTCCCTCTTCCCGCTTTCAAACTTAGCGCCGGGGGCAATGCCCTGGTCGGGTGACCGGCTGTAATCGATTGACAGGAAAGGAAAAATAAATTTGGGGGATTTGTGAATCCGTTTCCTTCCGGGCGCTTAGCATGTCGCTGAATCGGTTTCCTCGTGAGTGCTTGCCTGAAGCGATTGCGTGCGCTCGAAAGGTCAGTTGCTCAACGCTTCTCCCGCTGGGGGCGATCCATGCGACGCGAGTTTCAGCT
>CAYLSS010000751.1:0-3176 GCA_964385765.1 uncultured Solibacteraceae bacterium | reverse complement strand
GGCTCGATTACCGTGAGCGCGCCGGGCGCCGGCAACAGTCCTGTGACCATTACCGCTTTGCTGACGGTAGCCGAAGCGCGACCGATGATCGCCGCGGCCGCCCATGGTGCAACCATGCTCGCCGGCGTCTACTCAGCGGGCGCGGCGATCACTCTTTACGGCAGTCGCATGGGGCCAGCGGAGGGAGCCACGCTCGCGCTGGACGAGAACGGCCGCGTCTCGAACCGGTTGGCCGGGGTTCGCGTGCTGTTCGACGGCATTCCGGGACCGCTGATCTATGTTCAGGAGCGCCAGATCAACGTTATGATCCCTTACGGCGTGGCCGGACGGGAACTGGTCCCGGTGGCGGTGGAGTACATGGGTGAACGGTCCGAGCCGATCTTCATCCAGATGACGGAAGCTGCTCCGGGCCTGTTTGCCTTCGACTCAACCGGCCAAGGTCCAGGGGCCATCCTGAACCAGGACGGTTCCCTGAATTCCGCCGCCAACCGGGCTCCCGCCGGTTCGGTTGTGGCGCTCTTCGCCACGGGCGGAGGACCAGTCTCGCCGCCGGCAACCGATGGTCAGGTCACGGGAGCAACGCCTCCTATTCTGACCCTCCCGGCGGAGGTATTGATTGCAGGCCGTCAGGCCTCGGTCGAGTACGCCGGGGACGCCCCTGGTCTGATCACCGGCATAATCCAGGTGAACGCGCGAATTCCCTCGTCGCTGCGGCCTGGCGTTCACCCGGTGGTATTGAAGATCGGCCGTGTGCAGAGCCGGCCCGGCGTCACCATCGCCGTCCAGTGAAGAACGGGTTCAAAGCTCTCCCGGGGCCCGGCTACTGCCTGCGTGACGGCACTTGAGGCTGGGACGAGGAAGCAAGCTCCAGTTCGGGAATCTTCACCCGTTCGCCTTCCTCATGGTAATCCTCGTCGACATTGACCGACCAGAGATCGTAGTTGCCGCCCATCACGTTACGGGCGGCGAAGACCGCCGTGAGCATGGAGTGGTCCTGGTTGTTATAGCGGTGCATCCCATTGCGGCCTACCAGTTGGAGGTTGGGTAGCTGCGCCAGCAGCCGGCGCACTGCCGCGAGGCCATCCCGATAGACGCGATCATAGACTGGATAGGCTTTGGGCATGCGTACGACCGTTCCATCGAGGAACTGGTCTTCGGGGACGAGTCCGAGCTTGGCCATCTCCCTGCGGCCGAGCTGCACCAGGTCCTCGTCGCGCATTGTCCACAGGTCATCGCCCTCGAAGCAGAAATACTCGAGTCCGAGGCAGGTGGTTTCCGGATCCGGCACCATCTCCGGACTCCAGTTCTTGTAGTTTTGAATACGGCCTACTTTGACATTCGGATCATGAACATAAATCCAGTTGTCCGGAAAGAGGTCGCGTCCCTTGACGATGAGGGCGACGGACAGGAAATCCCGGTAGTTGAACTTATTGGCGGCTTCGCGAATCTGCGGTTCCGGAGCTGGATCCAGGCACTCGAGCAGTTCCCGAATCGGCATGCTGGAGATGAAGTGTTCCCCCGGGTACTCGACCCCGCCCGCCACGACGCTTTCGACTCGCCCTGGCGACCAACGGATTTTCTCGACCGGAGCCTCCATCACGACTTTCGAGCCCCGCTGCTCGACGATCTCGCGAAACCGCTCCCACATCATCCCCGGTCCCTTCCGCGGGTATTCGAACTGGTGGATGAGCGTCTTGATCACCGAGCCCTTGCTACCATTCGTACCGGGGCCGCGCAGAGCGTTCAAGACCGCCGACATCAGCGACAGACCGCGAATCCGCTGAGCAGCCCATTCCGCGTCAATCTCGCTGCAAGGCATTCCCCAGACCTTCTCGGTATAGGTTTTGAAGAAGATGTTGTAAAGGCGCTTGCCGAAGCGGTTCGAGACCCACGTCTCGAAGTTGTCCTCCGGGCGCTGCGGCAGCAAGGTCGCTTTGACGTAACTGAAACCGCACTTGAGAGTTTCGATGAGGCCGAGCCCTTCGAGAGCATTCCGCGGGTCAAGCGGATAGTGAAAGAAGCGGGAATTATAATAGATGCGAGAAAGACGATCGCGGACCAAAAAGTCCGCTCCCATCACCTCTCTCCACATATCCTCGATGAGCGAGACTTTCGTGAAAAATCGATGACCGCCAATATCGAAGAGATACCCCTTGTAGTTGGCGGTTTGAGCAAGTCCGCCTACAATGTTGCTCTTTTCGAGGACTACCGATGGCTGTCCGTACTTGGACAGTTCGTAAGCGGCCGTCAGTCCAGCAGGCCCTGCACCGACGATCACAACCCGGGCGCTCATACTCCTCCTCCTCCTCCTCCTCCGTTCCCAGATGGGGACTGGCCAAGCCCTCCGGTCCCGATTCAACTATCCTAGCATTCCGCCGATGCCGTTCGAGTTTACAATCAGGTCACATCTGTTTCCGTCATACTGGCCGGCCGGCTAAGATCGCAACCGGGAGCTGGCTCAATACTGTGTCGGCGGCAGCAGTTCCCTCTGCTTCGAGGGTCTCCCCGGTCAGCACATTCCGCCATCCTCGGCTGGTTACCTTCGGGAGAGGTACAGTGGTTCCCTCCCATTGGATGCTGGCGGCATGGAGTGGTTCCATCGAATACAACGATGCCGGGAAACGAGTTGCTACCGCCACCGCGATCCAATCGCTGTCAGAGCGGGCGAAGGCGGCGATGTGCCGTTTCTTCGGGCCCTCGGGATGAAGAGCGGTATAGGCGCCTTCCAACAGCAGATCCCTGTGGTGGCGGCGGAAGCGCAGGCCAGCCGCCATCAGGTAGAGCTTCAGCGCGCCGTCAGTCCATTGGTCTACGAGCTTGCCCAGGGCATCCTCGGTGCTCCTGCCGGATGCGGCGTCGCTCAACAAGGGCTCGAGCTCGGCCAGGCGCCGGCGCCGGAGCTCGAAATCCACCGGCCGCCTGTTGTCAGGATCGACCAGGCTGAGGTCCCAAAGTTCCGAACCCTGATAGATGTCGGGCACCCCGGGACTGCAGATCCTGAGCGTGAGCTGCGCAAGGCTGTTGATCACGCCCAGCCGGGCGATCTGCTGCTGGAAAGGCAGGAAACGCTCCAGGTAACGTTCCGAAAGGTCGCCGGCGAGCACGGCTTCGACAAATCCCGTAACAGCGTCGTCGTAAGCGGCGGAGGGATTGACCCAGCTCGTATGAACCTTCGC
>CAYLSS010000750.1:0-3177 GCA_964385765.1 uncultured Solibacteraceae bacterium | reverse complement strand
AATGAATGATTACATGAGTACCGATCTCGACACCCTGATAGACGGTCACGTTGTCGTGGAGCAGGCCGTCCGCGCCGATGGTGACGGCATCCCCGATGTGACAGCCTGCGCCGATGGCGGTGCGAGGCCCTATGCGCACGCCGGCGCCAATCACCGTGTATGGGCCCACGCTCACGCTCGGATCGAGTTCTGCGTGCGCCGAAACAATCGCCGTCGGATGAATGCCGTGCTCATGCTTCGGGGCAGGATGAAAGATTCTGACCACGCGGGCGAAGGCAGCTCGTGGATTCGCAACCCGGATCACAGTTCGCCCGGTCAGTGGAAGCTCCTCCGGGATCAGCAGACATCCGGCAGCGGAGCGAGCGGCCGCTTCACCCGCCCGGGGACCATAGGCGAAGGATAGCTCTCCAGGACCGGCGCTGCCGAGCTCGGCCACGCCTGCCAGCTCGAGGCCCCCGTCGCCCTCGAAGGGCGCGTCCAGGGATGCTGCCAGTTGCTTTACTTTCAAGAGATTATCTCCTTCGTGGGGCCGGATCCGGCCGGCGTTCCGGCGGGCCCCGCTGATGCTTGTATCATACAAAGTTATGCCAGTCGATTCTTCGGCTCGCATCGCTCCCACGGCCAGGGTGGACCCGGGGGCGATCATCGGCCCGGGCTGCACCGTCGGGGAGTATTGCGTCATCGAGTCCGATGTTCGGATTGGGGCGGAGTGCGTGCTCGAGCCTTACGTATACGTCAAGCGCTGGACCACGATGGGCGACGGCAATGAGGTCTCCGCCGGGACTGTCCTCGGTACCGACCCGCTGGACAAGCGCTTCACGGGCGGGCGCAGCCATCTGCGGATCGGCAACCGCAACAAGATCCGGGAACATTATACTATTTCACGGGGGACCGAACCCGACTCTGAGACCGTCATCGGTGACGGCAACTACATCATGACGTCGGGCCACGTCGCGCATAACTGTGTCATTGGCAACGATTGTGTCATTGCAAGTTGCGCCCTGGTGGCGGGCCATGTGCAGATAGAAGACCAGGCCTTCGTCTCGGGAGGAGTCGTTATCCATCAGTTTGTCAAGATCGGCCGGTTGGCCATGATCGGCGGCAATACGAGGGTCAATGTGGACGTTCCCCCTTACTTCCTGTACTGCGGCTACGATGTTGAGCCGTCGGGGGTGAATCTTGTCGGGTTGAAGCGGGCCGGATTCGGTCCCGAGGAAATTTCGGCGCTGAAAAAAGCGTTCCGGACTCTTTACTTGTCGGGGCTGAAGCTAGAGGAGGCGCTGCAGCGGATCGAAGCCGAAAACCCCACCCAACACACGCGGCATCTGGTCGCGTTCGCGCGCTCGAGCGGGCGCGGAATCAGCCGTCCCCGGAAGCGCGCCGCAGGTCGAGGTTGTGGAAAATGAGTGTCAACGTTTGGTTACAGGCGGTTATTCACAATATGCACAAGGTTTTCCACATGCCTTTATTGGCCATCTTGGTTCTCGCAGCCGCTGGCGCCGACCGTGGACCGTGGAGCATGCACGTGGTGGATGCATCTTCCAAGGGTGCGGACGGTGTCCGGTTGGCGGATGCAAATGGCGACGGCTTTATTGACATCGCGACGGGCTGGGAGGAGGGCGGCGTCGTCCGGGTGTATCTCAATCCCGGACCTTTCCGTGTCAAATCCAACTGGCCCTCGGTGACCGTAGGCCGGAGCCCGTCGCCGGAGGACGCAGTGTTTGCCGATCTGGACGAAGATGGAGCGACAGACGTAGTAGGAGCTTTCGAGGGGCAGGAACGCGCGGTCTCATGCGCCTTCCGATGCGAAGGATTATCTGGAGGCTTCGAAATGGCGCAGAACCGCCGTCGAGGAGGCCGCTGGGCGGATGCAGTGGATGTGGGTGCTCCCGCTCGAGGTCGACTTCCGGCGAGGGATAGACCTGGTGGCGGGCGGCAAGGGTCCGGGGGCTCGGATTGGATGGTTCGAGGCCCCGGCTGATCCTTGGAGTCCTGCCGCCTGGAAGTGGCATCCGCTGCGCGATGCCGGCTGGGTTATGTCTTTGATTAGTCGAGACATGGACGGTGATGGAGATCTCGATGTCCTGGCCTCCGACCGGAAGGGGCAAGCGTCCGGCGTCTTCTGGCTGGAGAATCCGGGACCGGGACCGGAGCTTGCTTCGAAGTGGGCGGAGCATCCAATTGGGGCCGCCGGCCTCGAGGTGATGTTCCTATCGGCGGCGGACGTCGATGACGATGGATTAGAGGACGTTGTCGCCGCCGTGCGACCGAACTCCCTCTACATTTTCCGCCGCCTCTCGGCGAGCGCCGCCGAGTGGCAGGATCGGCGGATAGTACTGCCCGAGAGAGCCGGGACGGCGAAGGCCGTTCAGGCGGATGATATCGACGGGGACGGCCGGGTGGACCTCGTGTTCAGTTGCGAACACGCCGTCGATGGACGTTCCGGGGTGATGTGGGTGTCTTACAGCGGTAGTATCGAGGGCGGCTGGTCGGCACATGAAATCAGCGGTCCCGCCGGGATCAAGTTCGATGTGGTCGAGTTGATCGACCTTGACGGCGATGGGGATCTTGATGTGCTGACATGCGAGGAGCGAGAGGGGCTGGGAGTCATCTGGTACGAGAATCCGGCTCGCTGAGAACCGGATCCACCCGCTCTGTGCGTGGCGCGGGTGGAAGGGTGCGCGATTGCGAGCTGCCGCTCGCTCACGCTTCCGCGCTCTGCATCGCACTCCACTAGGTAAAGAGACTCTGGAGTTCGGCCGCGGTTGTTCGGGCTTCTAGGTGAATGAGCCCCGCATTCGCTCCCTTTGGCGCAAGAACGGCTAGTACGGCTCGAGAGCTGACGGAGTAGACGAAGAGGTCCCCTTCTTCGGACCGGATGCTGACTTCGAGGACCGAACCGGTCTTGAATGCATCCGAGACCCGAGCTCCGAGATTTGCCGCGGCGACGGCCATCGCCGCTACCCGGCTCGGATCCGCATCATTCGTCAAAGAATGGGCAATGGGCAGCCCGTCAGCGGAGGCAAGCAGGACGCCGTCAAGCTCCGGGATTGCGTTGCAGAGGTTCTCGATTTGATTGGTAAGGATCTCGTGCTTGGACATGTTCTCGTCTATGACCCGATCTCTTGCGCCTTGCGGCGGCAACCAATTGATCGGCGGAAACCGAGTCAAGTATTA
>CAYLSS010000749.1:0-3182 GCA_964385765.1 uncultured Solibacteraceae bacterium | reverse complement strand
AGGTCCAGATTCATGGTCACCAGTCCGGTTTGAATCCCCATCCGAGCGCAAGCGCATGCCGCTTCGCAGCCGGCGTGCCCAGCACCGACCACAACCAAGTCATACTTACGCTGCATTGCTATCATTGTATCGCTATGAGAATACTGGTCATTGGAGGCGGCGGCCGCGAACATGCCCTGGCTTGGAAATTGATGCAAAGTCCTCTTTGCGACCAAGTAATCGCCGCGCCCGGCAACCCAGGAATCGCAGAGATCGGGGAGTGCATCACGCCGGCGAGGTCCGGGCCCGAGGGTTATCTTCAGATAGCCGAGGAGCGCGGCGTGGAGCTCACCGTAGTCGGACCGGAGGCTCCGTTGGTGGAGGGTGTGATCGACCTCTTTCGAGCCCGGGGCCGCAAGGTAGTCGGACCCACCGCGAAGGCCGCCCAACTTGAAGGAAGCAAGATCTTCGCGAAGCAATTCATGATGGAGGCGGGCATTCCCACCGCCCGATACGCTGAGGCAGACAGCCGGGCTGCTGCTCTCGATGAGCTCGAGGGCCTCGGCTATCCCGCCGTGATCAAGTACGACGGCCTGTATGGCGGGAAGGGGGTTGTCGTTGTCGAGGATAGCGACTGCGCGCGGACCGCGATCGCCGGATTGCCTGAGGGACCGTACGTCGTCGAAGAATGTCTGACCGGCGAAGAGGTGAGCTACATCGTCTACAGCGACGGAAAACGTTTCTTCGCATTTGAGACCACCCAGGATCATAAGCCGGCCTTCGACGGCGACAAAGGTCCCAACACCGGCGGCATGGGCGCCTACTGCGACACGCGAATCATCAACGAAACGACGCGACGCGAGATCGAAGCACGGGTGATCCAGCCCACGCTGGATCTGATGGCGCGGCGTGGGGAGCCCTTCACGGGCTTCCTGTACGCGGGGTTGATGATGACCAGCCAGGGGCCGAAGGTTCTCGAATTCAACGTTCGCTTAGGCGACCCCGAATGCCAGCCGCTCATGCACCGCATAGCGAGCGACCTTGTGGCCACACTTCTTGACGGTGCTCCGATGGAGTGGAAAGCCGAACCTTCGGTTTGCGTGGTTATGGCGGCCGAGGGCTACCCCGCGAACCCCCGCAAGGGCGACCTGATCACCGGGATCGAGAACTGCCCCTCGGTAGTATTCCACGCCGGCACGAAGCAAACCGATCAAGGTCTGGTTACGAACGGCGGACGTGTTCTCGGTATCGTAGATTCGGGTCCTGACCTCAAGAGTGCGATAGAAAAGACCTACGCCGGCGTCGAGACGATCCACTGGGGCGGAGTCCACTACAGGACGGATATCGGTCAAAAGGGTTTGAAGCGCTGGTAGAATGCGAAGAAAGGGGACGTAGCTCAGTTGGATAGAGCAGCCGCCTCCTAAGCGGCAGGTCGCAGGTTCGAATCCTGCCGTCCCTACCACCCTTTTTCCGAGGCTGCGGCGACCGAACCGAAAGGCTCGCGCCACCCGAATTCCGCGCCATTGTTCCGCGCTACTCTAAAGAATATGAGCATCTGGAGTGTGGTCCTTTCAGGGCTGTTGCTGGCCCCTGCGCTGGCCGGACAGGAAGGCTTCAGCACACAGTGGATCGACAAGACCGCCGGCGCCTGCGAGGACTTCTATCAATACGCTTGTGGCGGTTGGATGGCTGCGAATCCGATCCCTGGCGATCAAAGCCGCTGGGGCCGCTTTCAAGAGCTCAATGAACGCAATCGTGAGATCCTCCGTGAGATCCTCCAGGAAGCCGCGGGGGAAAGTTCGGGCCGGGACCGGATCAACCAGCAGATCGGCGACTATTACAGCGCCTGCATGGACGAGGAGGCGATCAACCGGCGAGGCATAACGCCACTGAAGCCCGCCTTGGGTCGCGTCGAAGCGCTGGATAGCAAGAGGGACCTGGCGGAGGCGGTGGCCTACCTGCACAGCATTGGTGTCGGGGTGTTCTTCACGTTCAATCCAATGCCCGATTTCAAGAACTCCAGCGTCCATATCGCGGACATAGACCAAAGCGGCCTCGGGTTGCCGGAACGAGACTACTACTTCCGGGACGATGAGAAGACCAAGGAGCAGCGGTCGAAGTACGTTGCGCATGTGTCCCGGATGTTTGAACTCCAAGGGGAGGCCAAGCCGGCAGCCGTCGCCGAACAGGCAGCCGCAGTGATGAAGGTCGAAACCGCGCTTGCCCGGGGTTCGATGGAGATGGTGAAACGCCGGGATCCGGACAACATCTGGCACAAGATGCCGGTCGCCGATCTGATTGACCTTGGACCGTCCTTCGACTGGAACCGTTACTTCGCCCTGCGGAAGGCTCCGAAATTCGACGAGTTGAATGTCTCGGTGCCCGAGTTCGTCGAAGCGATGGATGGTGTGATCAGGTCCGCCTCGCTCGATGAGATCAAGACCTATTTGAAATGGCAGCTCTTCAGCACGTCGGCGCCGCTGCTGCCTGATCAGTTCGTTAAAGAGGACTTCGATTTCTATCGGCGGACGCTTTCCGGAACCAGGGAGATGCGGCCGCGGTGGAAGCGGTGCGTCGCAATGGTTGACCGCGATCTTGGCGAAGCGCTCGGCCAGGCATACGTCGCACGGAACTTCCCGCCGGCAAGCAAACAGCGGATGCTGCGACTGGTCGCGGAACTCGAGAAGGCGCTGCGGCAGGACATAGAAACCCTAAGCTGGATGACAGAGGCCACCAAGCAGAAGGCGATCGAGAAACTGCACGCATTCCGCGAGAAGATCGGCTATCCGGAGAAATGGCGCGACTACAGTTCACTCGAGATCAAACGCGGCGAGGCGCTCGCAAACTTCCAACGGGCCCAGAGGTTCGAGCAAGCCTACGAGTTGAACAAGATCGGAAAGGCAGTCGACCCGAAGGAGTGGCACATGACGCCGCCCACGGTCAATGCCTACTACCATCCACTCGAGAATACGATCAACTTTCCGGCCGGTATCCTGCAGCCGCCCTTCTTCGATCCCACTCTGGACGAGGCGGTCAACTTTGGCGCCATCGGAGCGGTTATCGGTCATGAAATGACCCATGGCTTCGACGACTCCGGCCGGAAGTTCGCTGCCAACGGGAATTTGGAAGATTGGTGGACAGCGGACGACGCCGCCAATTTCGAGGAGAAAGCACGGTGCTTCGTCGACCAGTATTCAGAGTAC
>CAYLSS010000748.1:0-3183 GCA_964385765.1 uncultured Solibacteraceae bacterium | reverse complement strand
GACTAGTGGACCTGGCCCGAGTCCCGCTACTGCGTGGTGGTACGGAAACGCTGATCATGGGCTCCCGGAACCGAAGACAGCTACAGCCCATCTCGGTTCCACCGTTGCAGCCACGATTCCGGGAGGCATTGGCTGCGAGAATCTGTTGCGAAGCGAGCGTTTGACATCCTCGAAGGAGCCTGTTAGCATCACGGCATGAGGGGCGGAAGAACCATATCTTTGGTGTTCATTGCCGCTCTGTTTCTTCTTTCGGGTGGCGACTGCGTCAGCCTGCTGTTGGCTGATCAGCAAGCGCAAGATTGCTGTACGAAGGGCAAATGCGGTCCTTCGAACGGGGCCGATCCCTGTTGCCAAACGAATGTTTCATCGACAGCAGAGCACTTCCAGGCCACAGAGAGGCAATCGATCCCCCTCCCTCGGGTTTCGATGGCGTCCTTGTCGGCAGTGGTCCCGCCGACCCTGTTCCGCTGCTTCGATCGCATGGCGCCGGACGTTGGCTCACACTCGCCGCCAGGAACGTCCGCGCAAAACCCGCCACCATTACTGATCTAGAACCTTCCCATCCGTGCTGACGACCAGCGTCTCTGGTGGTCATCTCAAGGCGCAGCGCAGGCACACGCGCCCATGCTGTCCTGACCTGACGAACAACTACCACCAGGATGTGCATATCAGGGTCGCCAGGTCGCGCGCCTTTCACGCGCGTCCAGGTGTTTGTCTTCGAGGAGATTGGAATGTGCAAGAAAGCTGTCGAACGGCTCCTTTTGTCGTCACTGTTTCTATTCCCGTTGAGCGCGAGAGCTCAGCATGAGGTCGCACGCCTTCCCGACCTTTTGGCCGAGGCGAGCAGGCGCAATCCCGAACTCCAGGCCGCACGCCAACGGTGGGAGGGGGCGACCAAGCTGCCTTCCCAGGCGGGCAGCCTGCCGGACCCACGAATCTCGGTGAGGGATTTTGGCGTCGGCCAACCTTTTTCCACGCTGAACACGAGCAACTTCGCGTTCGTCAGTTTGGCCGTTTCCCAGGAGATCCCCTTCCCGGGAAAGCTCGGGCTGAAGGAGGCGATGGCGCGGGAAGAAACCCGTATGGAAGAGCAACGCTACCGCTATCTGGAGTTGGACGTGCGTTCGCGAGTCAAGCAGGCCTACTACGATTACTTCTATTTCGCCAAAGCCCTCGACACCATTGCTCGAACCCGTGAGCTATTGCTGAGGTTTCAGAAGATCGCCGAGGCCCGCTACGCGGTGGGACGCGGCATCCAGCAGGACGTACTGCGCTCGCAGCTCGAGCTGAGTCTTCTGCGAGATCGCGAGGAAACCCTCGACCAGCAACGGGCGAGCGCGCAGGCGAAGATCAGCACCTTGCTCGACCGGTCACCCGACGCTGCTCTCGGTCCCCCGGAAGAGATCGTGCAGTCGCCATTTCCCGGCGAACTCGCCGAACTCTACCGGAAGCTCCAGGAGAATTCACCCGCCTTGCGCGCGCAAGAGCATTCGGTCAGCCGGAGCGCGTTTGCCCTCAACCTGGCTCGCAAGGAATACATGCCCGACTTTCGGGCGGCTTTTGAGTGGCAGCACACCGGATCCCAATTCCGTGATTACTATGTCGCGGCGTTTGAAGCGCGAATCCCACTCTACTTCTGGCGCAAGCAACGGCTCGGGGTCGAAGAAGCCTCTTCCCGGCTGATCGAATCGCGGTACGATCAGCGGGCTACGGCACAGGACCAGCTATTCCAGGTCAAAGATCACTTCCTTCAGGCCCGCGCGGCCGACCGTCTCCTGAACCTGTACAAGACGGCCGTGATCCCCCAGGCTACGTTCACACTGGAATCGGCGATTTCCGGCTATGAAGTGGGGTCGGTCGATTTCCTCACACTGATCAACACCGCCGTGGTGTTGCTCAACTACGAGCTGGAATACTACGCACAACTCGCCGCATACGAGAAAGCGCTGGCTCGGATGGAACCCACCCTGGGCGTGAGGCTCACTCCCTGAAGGAGCAGGAACGATGGCGAAGAGAAAGAAACTCTGGTTCGTTGTTTTGCCGGCAGTTCTGCTCCCTGCGGGCGTCGCCGGCTGGTTCTTCTTCACTGCCGGGCACCCGGCGGAGGCCCCGTTGCACGAGCACGACTTGGTTCCCGTACGCAGTGAGCAGGGAGAGGTCGAGTATTGGACCTGCACCATGCACCCGTCGGTGAAGATGGCGGGGCCGGGCAAGTGTCCGATTTGCGCCATGGATCTGGTGCCGGTCAGGTTGCCAGCGGCCCGGGAAAGCCTGCCTGCCGAACAGATGGAGTCCTCGCAGCCGGACCGGTCCGTCTTCACCGTCGAGCCAGTGCGCCAGCAGTTGATTGGCGTCCGGACGCAACCCGTGGCAACGAGGACGATGGAGGCCGACATCTCGACGATCGGCGTCGTAGAGCTGGACGAGACACGAATCACCCATGTCCACACCAAATACAGCGGCTGGATCAGCAAAGTGTTCGTGAACTACACGTGGCAGCAGGTGAAGAAAGGGGACCCGCTGTTCTCGGTCTACAGCCCGGACCTGGTTGCGACACAGGAAGAATACCTGCTGGCTCTTCAAGCGGAGAAGCGCCTGGGGAGCCACCCCCTAAAAGAGGTCGCGGCCGGCGCCGAGTCGCTGCTGGCCGCCGCCAGGAAGCGACTGCTGTTGTGGGACATTACCGAACAACAAATCGAAGATCTGGAAAACACCGGACAGGCACAAGAAAACCTCATCTTCTTCTCGCCCGTCGAGGGACACGTCACTTACCGAAACGCCTTCGAGAACATGCGAGTCGAGCTTGGCACGAGGATTTATACAGTGGCGGACCACTCGCAGGTCTGGGTGAACGTCGAGGTTTACGAGACCGATATCCCGTTGGTTCGGGTCGGGCAGCGTGCTGTCATGACTGTTGAAGCTTATCCCGGCGACCAGTTTTCCGGTGAAGTTACGTACATCTGGCCACACCTCTCCGAAGCCACCCGAACGATGAAAGTGAGGCTCGAGTTTCCCAATCCTGATCTGAGGCTGAAGCCGGAAATGTACGCCCAGGTCAAGCTCCACGTTCCCGGCCGGAGGGTCACGGCGATCCCGGCCAGCGCGGTCTTACGGACGGGTGAGCGAGACATCGTCTTTGTCGATCGCGGGGCAGGCCGCATGCAGGCGCGCCTGGTCCAGTTG
>CAYLSS010000747.1:0-3185 GCA_964385765.1 uncultured Solibacteraceae bacterium | reverse complement strand
TTGGCAGCGGCGATCTGAACCGCCCCGAGGACTTCTACCTGCGCATGGTGGCGAATATTGCGTTCGGAGACTCCAGCAGCGGCTCCGACATATGCCCCGACGCGAGCGACCAGGAGGTTGAGATTTTCCTCAACGCCCGCCGTCATCTCCCGTCAGAGGTCTTTGATGCGGCGCGATGGTCCGCGGTGGTTGGGGACTCCTGGTGGAAAAAAGTCATCTACGTCTTGAATCGCGGCGGCCGCTGGTGGAGCTATGCCGACGGCTGGACCGGGGACCACACGAGAGCGCAGTTTGGCAAGCTGGTGAACCTCTACCACGAGAAGGTGGCGACGACGCGGAACTCGCTCACCGGCGAGTACCTGCAAGGGACTGCCGCGTATATTCCCATCAAGGACTCACTTGGTCAGGACCTCGACCACCGCGGCGCTCCGCTGCGGCTGATTACAAACCGCAGCATGCTTCAAACCAAAAGCCGGACGATCTCCAACTATTGGCTGACCGCCATTCAGCCCGAGAACGTCATCGAGATCAACAAACTGGACGCCAGGCAGCTTGGATTGAGAAACAATGATCGCGCGATTGTCGTTTCTGTCTCGAATCCGAGCGGAACTTGGGACGTGGGCCCCAACAGGGCCAAGCCGGTTATCGGCAGGGTCCGGACCAGTCGACATATCAAGCCGGGCGTCATAACGTTTGAGCTTGGCTACGGACACTGGGCCTATGGGGCTTCCGATCAAGTGGTTGACGGCGATGTGATCCCCGGGGATCCCCGCCGGGGCACTGGTGTTCACGCTAATTCGACCATGTTCGTTGACCCGTATCTCCGTTCTCCGCTCAGCGACGTCGTCGGCGGCAGCGCAGTCTTCTACGACACGATGGTGTATTTGGTCAAAGTGTGACCCACCGCGGCAGCCGGACGCCACGCTTGCACACGCACCCACAACCTGGCCCGGCTATTCGAGGTCGCTGGCGGCGATTTGGGCGATATCGACCAACCTGGCATCTGTCTTCTGACTCTTCAACGCGTCGGCGAACATGGTGTGGCAGAAAGGGCAGGCCACGGCGATCTGATCGGCTCCGGTCGCGGTGAGCTGGCGGGCGCGGGCGGTATTCACTCGCTCGCCTTTTTCCTCTCCCAGGAAAACCAGCCCGCCGCCGGCCCCGCAGCAGAAGGAGCGGTCCCGGGTGAGATCCGGTTCGACCAGGTCGCCGGCTTTGGCGGCGATCCGGCGCGGCTCATCATATATGTTGCGATAGCGGCCGAGGTAGCAGGGGTCGTGGAAGACGACTTTCCCGCCGGCGCTTCCGGCGAGTTTGTCCGCATGCCGGGCAAGGAACTCGCTGTGATGCTCGATGGGCGGCGCCTCGCCGAACTCGCGCCAATCGACACTGATGGTGCGCACGCAGTGGGGGCAGATCGAAAGGAGGCGGTTCACCTTCTTCCGGGCGAGCTGTTCGAGGTTGGCGCGCGCCAATTCCTCGAAGGCCAGATCATTGCCAAGCCGGCGGGCCGAATCGCCGGTGCAGCTCTCACGCCGCAGGACACCGTAGCTGAACTCAAGGTGATCGAGCACGCGGACAAGTGACAGCACGGTCTTCTGTCCTTGCGGGTCATAGGAACCCATGCAGCCGAGCCAGAGGCAGTAATCCTGCGAGCCGTCGTAGACAGGAAGATTCGACTGGCGGACGAACTTGTCCCGCTCGCGCGGAGAGATGCCGAGAGGGTTGCCGTGCCGTTCGAGGTTGAGGAAGACCTGGCTACCGTGCTCGTCCTCCCACTTGCCGGTGTTGACGGCCCCGCGGCGCAGTCCGGTGATCAGCGGAAGATGCTGGATGCCGACCGGGCACTGGTACTCGCAAGCGCCGCAAGTGGTGCACTGGAAAGCCGCTTCCTGGCTGAGATGAGGACCCAGGAGCGGCTCCGCGGCGCTCGGCCCGTTGTCATTCAGATAGTCTCGCAGTCCCAAGGCGATTTCCTTGGGGTTGAGCACCTTGCCGGTGTTCGATGCGGGACAGTGCTCGGTGCAGCGGCCGCACTCGACGCAGGTGTACGCCTGAAGCGCGTCGGTGCGGGTGACGTCCCTGCCGGTATCGAGTCCGAAGTCCTCGTCGCCGGCGAGCGGCGGGATGCGGCTGAAGCCCTGGCGCCCAAGAAAGATCGTTACCGGGCTCAAGGCCAGATGCAGGTGCTTGGTATGAGGGATCAAGGGTAGGAATACGAGCAGGCAAAGAGTGTGAGCCCACCAGTTGATCCGCTGTGCCAGCAGGTTGCCCAGGGAGAAGAAGTCCGCCAGGTAGGTAATCATCAAAAGTAAGATCAGGAGTGCGACAATGCCCGATTCCGGTGACACCTCGCCCAGCCACCTGGGCCGAACGACAAAGCGGCGGATGGCCAGCCCCGTGATTGCGACCGCCACCAGAGCGGCGAAGACCGCCACCGCGGCAAGATAAGCATGGCCGGCGCCAGTGTCCCGGGGAATGGGTTCCCAACCGAAACCCAAGGCCACGTGATTAACGGTGGCCAGAACGAAAGCGCAGAAGCCCCAGAAGACGAGGGCGTGCGCGAGTCCCGGCAGCGGCCGGTGGCGGATTACCTTCGACTGCAGCAGCACTTCGGAGGCAAAGCGCCGCAGCCGCGGTCCGAGGGGGGTGAGATGGAAATCGGAATCCGGCTTGCTCGCGAGGATGGTCTTCAGGATCCGCCGGAAGCGCCAGAAGAAGGCCCCCGCCGAGAGCAGGATGAGGACGATCAGGAGGGCTGATTCGAGAGAAGACGGCGCATGCATGGGCAACCGTCTCCAAATCTATCACGCACTGCAAACGCTACCGGGAGCGACGCGGGGGCCGCTCCCGGTATCCAGAGAGTCAAAGGAGTCGGAAAAATGATGCTTCAGGCGACGAAGCTGTCCCCTTTGTGCCAGTTCGCACCGCACAGGCCGCCGCTTTGGAAGGCCTGCACTGTTCGCAGAGCCTCGGCCGGACTCCGGCCAACCTGAGTGTCGTTGATCGACACCGACCGGACAGCGCCCGTGTTGTCGACGATCACGGTGGCCCGGTAGCCGACCCCGAGGTCGCTGTTGAAGACGTCAAACGCCTTGGTTACCTCATGAGTCGTGTCGGCAAGAACCGGGTGCGATACGCCGTCCGGAAAAAGGGACTTGTCCTCGAACCAGGCCTTGTGGGAG
>CAYLSS010000746.1:0-3187 GCA_964385765.1 uncultured Solibacteraceae bacterium | reverse complement strand
GTTCAAGCAGCGCCTCTTCAGCCGAAAGCTCATCTGGCGTGCCATCGAAGGTGATTTTGCCGTCGAGCAGCAGCAACATCCGCGAGCAGACCCGCCGCAGAAACGGAAGATCGTGACTGGTCATGACGCACGTAACGGGCAAGCTGCTCAGATGGTTCGCCAGGCGACGAACCGAGCCACCGTCAAGCTCGGCTGTCGGTTCGTCCAGGATCAGCAGTTCGGGTCTTGGCGCCAGAGCCGCGGCGATGGCCGCCCGTTTCCGCTGGCCCAGGCTCAGATGCGCCGCCGGTTCCGCCTCGACCCCGTCGAGCGCCATCGTCGCCAGCGCTTCGCGCGCCCTTGCCAGCGCCTCTTCGCGCTTCATCCCCCGGTTCAGCAGCGGAAGCATGAGGTCGTCGATCAGCTTCGGCATGAAGAGCATGTCTTCCGGGTTCTGGAAAACCACGCCAACCCGGGCCAGCGCCTCCCGCTTTGGTCGGGCGCCGAAGATCCGAATCCGCCCGGAAGACTTGTGCAGGCCGAGCAGACACCATAGCAATGTGCTCTTCCCAGCACCATTGCCGCCCACGATCCCAACGCGCTGGCCCTCGGCGACCGTAAAGGACACGTCGCGAAGCACGGGCTGGTCCCGGCCCTCGTAGCCGTATGAGAGGCCCTCAACTTCCAGCACGGAACTCATTCGATGCCCCGGATGCTCTGGGCCATGTAGAACCGCTCGGCCCGGATGAGCGATCGGCGAAGAATCCCGGACACTGCTCCACGAAGCGAGCTGAACCACGCCGGCCCGAACTCGTTCGGCACGGCCATTCTGCGCGCCACCATCGCCCGGTGCGCCTCCGTTCCGAGAATGAGTACGAAATGCCGGATCAGGAAAAAAAACAGTACGGCGTGGAACACCCTACCCCGCGGCGGCAGCCGCTCGAGCCATTCGACCCACGGCAGCAGCCGGACCACCGTTGTGACCACGAGGAAGACGAGTATGGTGCGAATCGGCAAGCTCCATTCGATGCCATCGCCGCTGAACCACTGGAGAAGGGCCAGCGTCGCGGCGAAGACGATCACCGGAATGCTCATCAGCAGCGAGCGTTTCAGGCTTCGCAGAAGCTTCATTCTTGGTCTCGCCTGGCCACGACGAAATAGCCGTGTGGCGTATCCTGGGCGGCGGCCACCCTGGCGCCAAACTCCTCGAACAGTGCGGCTAGCTGCGACGCGGGCAGCAGCGTGTCGCCGGCGACCGGTCCGCCAATCGACCGGTGCCTTTCGTTCAACTCCCGGCTACCCACCAGATGCCCCACGGCTATCACCCCGGCCGGTGCAACCACGCGCCATAGCTCCGCTGCCGCCTCCCACGGATCGCCAAGATGCGGCAAAATCCCGAAGCACAGCACGGCATCGAAAGCCGAGTCCGGAAACGGCAGCGCGACGGCATCGGCACAGACCGGAACGGCGCGGTCGTCAGCGATCTTTCTCCGAGCCTCGGCGAGCATGGCCGGGGCGAAGTCGAGCTCAACCAGGATCGCCCGGGCATCCTGGATTCGTAGCACATGCGGGCCCAGCAGGCCGGTGCCAGAGCCCGCGTCGAGCACCCGGCCAGGCCTGGGCGGGCAGGCTCGCCGGCAGAACTCCGCCGCCCGGTCGGCAATCTCCGGCGGCCACGGCATTCCATCCCAGCGAGGCGCCAGTTGGTCGAAATAGCTTCGCTTTCCTCGATCAAGACTCATTCGCGGTCGTCCAGAAGCGGGCTGCGTCGTTTCGAGAGGAAGTGTAGCACCGCCGGGACGACGGCAAGTTGCAGCACAACTCCCGGCAGCCCCTCTACTGTCTTTGCGATCGAGGCGAAGGCCGGAGGGAGGTGGAAGGCCTCCGCCAGCAACCATGTGCAGAGGAAGGAAACCACACGGCCCGCGAGCACTGCGGGAATCAGGGCCGTCCACACATGCTTCCTCCAGCCCCACAGCAAACAGGCCGTTGCGGCCATGGCCGCACCCTCCACTGAGACGATGGCCGCGACCGGCGGGTAAAGGGGCGGCATGCCGGTGGTAGTTGCCGAGATCCAGGGAACCAGCAGCGCCGTTCCGGCTGCCCAGGGCAATGGAACCAGAAAGCCGTTCATCAGCAGCGGCAGCAACATCGGCAGAAACTGGCTCCCCAGCCCCACCGCATGAAAGGCCACCGGCAGCACCAGGGCCAACGCCGCCATCGCGGCGCTCGTCACCATTGCTCGCATCGGACCTCCCGTCATCCGCCGCTCGTCAGAAGTCCAGCGTGAAGCCGCCGGTCGCGTTCACACCGGGCATCGGGTAGCCGGTGATGACCGCATATTCCGCATCGATCAGGTTATCAACGGCTCCGAACAGCGTGAGGCGGCCGTTCACCGGCACCATCAGCTTCAGCGCCGGTGTCACGTATCCATCCAACTCCGCCGTTCGCGCCGCGTTGGCCCATCGGCTCCCTACGGCGACGCCGCCCGCATGCAAGAACGCCCACCCGAGGCTGATTTCCGCCGCATAGGTGGCCTTGTGGCGGGGCACATACGGCGCCAGGTTGGTCGATCGCAGATAGGCATAGCCGCCCGTGAAGGCAAGCCGCCGGCTGACGCGCCACCGCGCGCTGGCGTCAATGCCGCGGTTGAGCGCCCGGCCGCTGTTACGCAGCGCCAGGTTCGGGAATCGGCCCGTTACCGTAATCATGTTTTCGAGATCGGCGTAGAAGCCTGTGATCGATGCCGAAAGCCGCCGGCTCGGTTGCGTCACAAGGGTCGCCTGGTAGTTCCACATATGTTCCGGATCGAGTTCCGGATTCGGAGCCGGAAACAGGTATAGCTCGCGGATGGTCGGATTGCGGAAGCCGCGGGCGACGCTGAAGTTCAGTGAATAGCCGTCCGCGAGTCTGACCGATGCGCCGAACTCGGGCACCGTCACTCCGCCGAAGATGGTGTTGTTTTCGTAGCGCAGGCCCGTGTTCAGGCGAATGCGCGCTGCTGGAGACCAGTGCAGCCGCCCGAAGCCCGCCGCCGATTGAGCGGTGTGCTCTCCGAAGTCACGGCCGGCCAGCACATTCCATCCTTGTCCGCCGTAGTCGACGATGTCCATGCCGGCATCCAGCAGCAGCGTCGGAGCCAGCAGGAAATTCTGGTGTGTTCTCCCACCAATGGTCCGGTCATTGGACCGACAACCGTCTTCGATGT
>CAYLSS010000745.1:0-3190 GCA_964385765.1 uncultured Solibacteraceae bacterium | reverse complement strand
TCTCGCCTTTATCTTCCTGACGCCGCAGCATGTGTTTCACGACCAACCAAAACCCAAGGAGGTGGTCATGCTGCCGGCTGAAAACGGGAATATCCTCTTCTGGATCGATCCCGGATTGCTATCGGGCGCTGCCAAGGAGAACCAATTGTCGCTGGCACAGGAACTGGTTCGCACGAAGGCGAAGAGCCGGCAGCTAAGGGTTACCCGCCTGGAACCGATATTCGACTCCGAGGAGGAGATCCGGGGCTTCATGGCGTTCGCCGAGCCGTTGAGCTAAATCTTATGAAACGCAGAATGATTCTGCCCGTGCTGATATCGTGTCTTGCCGTTCCACTGGCGGCGGAGACCGTCGAGGAAGTGCTTGCCCGAATGGACAGGATCGCCCCGGAGTTCAACGGCGTCAAGGCCGATGTTCGCAAGGAGTCCTATACCGCGGTGATCGACGACACCGAGGTCGAAGAGGGAACAATGTGGATGCTCCGGCAAGGACGCCGGGCAAAGGACCTGCGAATACGCATCGAGTTCGTCGAGCCTGATCCTCGGTCCGTGGCCTTTAGCGGCACGAAGGGCGAGATCTTCTATCCGAAGATTGAGACCGTTCACGAGTATGATCTGGGGAAGCACAAGGACTTGGTTGAAGCGTTTCTGGCCCTCGGGTTTGGAACGTCAGGCAGCGACCTGGCCAAGGACTACAAGATCGGTTATCTCGGAGAAGAGGAAATGGACGGGCAAATGGTGGATCATCTGGAGATGGTCCCTAAGGCGTCAAGCGCCCGCGAGAAGCTGACCAAGGTCGAGCTGTGGATCTCGCGGGAGGGAGCCTACCCGCTGCGGCAGAAGTTCTACACTCCGAGCGGAGATACCACCACCATCAGCTACAGCAACGTAGAGATCAACCCCGGGCTTACGGAAGAAAAACTAACGCTCGATCTGCCGCCGGGAGTCAAGCGAGAATATCCGCAGCGATAGCTAATGGCGCTTCGGCCGTTCGGCGCCGGAAAAGCGCAGGTAGGGTCCATTCGTTCCATTGGGAAGGATGGTGTGTTCGTCGGTGCGGGCCTGCATCAACATCTGAGGAGTGAGGTCCCTGGCCCGCAGGAGGTTGGCTCCTCGCAGATCAGCGGTCATGAGCTTGGCTTCGCCGAAGCGTGCGTCCGACAGATCCGCCCGGCTGAAATCGGATCCCTGCAGCTTGGCGCGACGGAAGTCGCAATTGCGGAGGTCCGCCCGGCCGAAGTTGTTCCGGCTCAGATCGGCCGACTGAAACTTCGCGCCCGCCATCTCGGCCTTGGTGAAGTTGGAACCTTGAATTTTGGCGGAACGGAAGTTGGCGCCGGCCGCCGATAGTCCGGCAAGCTCGCAGAAATCGAAACGCGCATGGTAGAGCTGCGCATCTTCCAGATCGGCTTCGTTGAGCGTGCAATCGAACATCTTGACCTGGTGGAAGGAGCCCTTTTTGGCTGAAATGCGGCTCAGGTCACACTCTTGGAGCCGGGCCTCCACCATCCGGCATTCATTCATGTGGGACACCTGAAATGACGTTGAATTGATGCTGGCCTCGGTGAAGTTGACACTGGTCATGAAGGTGCGGTCCAGGCGGACTGAATCCATCTCCGCTCCCATGAAGTCGGCGCCGGTCAACGTCGAGCGCCGTAGATCGAGGTTCTTGAGGACGCTGTTGATCAGAAGCGTGCCGCTGAGGTTCGCCTCGAGGCAGGTAACCGAGTGGATGGTGATCTTTTCGAGGTTGTAGCCCGCAATGTTTCTACCGCTCAGCGTGATATTCCGGAGAAACGCCTGCCGTCCTCTGGCTTTGTCCTTCACCCAGGCGATATGCGCCTGGAATATCTCGTCGATATCCTGGCGATGCTCCGACCCGACATCTGGCGTATGCGTCACGGCGGTTCTCGCTCCCCTCAGTGTTCCCTGCGTTGTCATCACTCATGGCACTTATCGGCTTCGATGCGCAGAGTCTTAGGCGGCGATACTTCGGATGCGACGGGGTAGAATGAATACACTGTCATGGCGCTGACGATTGCGGAGCGAGAACGGGAGGGGATCCGGATTCTGGATCTCAGAGGCCGGCTGACGGTCGGCGATGAGGTATCGTCGTTACGGGAGCGAATCATCCGTAACATCGAGCAAGAGACCAAACAGCTCGTGCTGAATCTGGGTGGAGTCGAGTACATCGATTCGACCGGGCTGGGTTCACTGGTGATCTGCTTCACCCGATTGCAGAAGTCCGGCGGCACGCTGAAGCTACTGAACCTGAATCGGCGCAACATCGAGCTGCTCGTGCTCACCAAGCTGACAACGGTGTTCGAGATCTTCGACGACGAGCAGGACGCTGTCAACAGCTTCTTTCCGGACCGCAAGATCAACCGCTTCGACATCCTGAGCTTCGTCCAGCAGCGGGACGAAGAATCCTAGCGCGATATGCGGCTGGTCGTCATCGGCGGGAATGCAGCCGGCCTCAGCGCGGCCGCCCGCGCCCGGCGGATTGATCGCTATCTGGAGATCACCGTCCTCGAGCGGGGGCCGGTGATCTCCTATGCGGCTTGCGGACTCCCTTTTTACGTCCAAGGACAGGTGCGGTCGGCGGACGAGTTGACCGTCTATACTCCCGAGTATTTCGAACGCGAGCGCAACATACAGGTACGGCCTGGGTGTCCGGTGGCGGAGATTTCGCCGATGCGGAGGGAAGTTGTTCTGGACGACGGCGAGCGGCTTCCCTATGACCGGCTGGTGATCGCCACCGGCGCCCGGCCGTGGGTTCCCTCAATTCCGGGCAGCGATGATTCCCGCGTCTTCACGGTGCAGACTCTGGCCGACGCGGAGCGCCTGCGCCAACGCCTGGCGATGACAGGAGTGCGCCGCGCCGCCATCGTCGGGGCGGGATATATCGGCCTCGAAATGGCGGAGGTCCTGCGGGGATACGGTCTCGGCGTGACAATTTTCCAGGGCGATGGCTCGATACTCGGCCGGGAGGAGCCGACCATTGAAAAGGCGCTGCTGCCACACCTGGACCGTTTCGGCATCGAGCTGCGGCGGAACGAGTTCCCGCGATGGATCGGCCCGGGTGACATCAACGGGGTCGAGGCGGACATCGTGGTGTTTGCTTCCGGCTTCGAGCCGCAGGTGGAATTAGCAACGGCGGCCGGGGTCGAGTTGGGCGCTTCTGGCGCCATTC
>CAYLSS010000744.1:0-3191 GCA_964385765.1 uncultured Solibacteraceae bacterium | reverse complement strand
GACCAACCGCTGCAACATGATGTGCGACCCGTGCTTCATGGACGCCAACCAGGTGGGTTTCGTGCATGAACTGGAATGGGGCGAGATCAAGACACTGCTCGACAACGCCATTTCAATCAAGCCGCGCCGGCAGATGTCGGTCCAGTTTTCCGGCGGCGAGCCGACGCTCTCGCCACATTTCCTGGACGCCGTCCGCTACTCCAGGGAAGTGGGCTACCACAGCGTCCAGGCAGCCACCAACGGCATCGAGTTCGCCAAAAGCAAGGAATTCTGCCGCCAGGCGTCCGAGGCCGGCCTTCGCTACGCCTACCTCCAGTTTGATGGCATCGGCAATGAGCCCAACTCGCACCGCCACGTGGGCAACCTGTTTGACGTCAAGATCAAGGCCATCGAAAACCTTCACCAGGCCGGCGTTGAAATCGTGCTGGTCGTCACCCTCGTCAACGGGATCAACAATGAGCAGGTGGGCGAGGTAGTGAAGTTCGCGCTCGATAATCCGAAGAAGATCGCCTTCATCAGCTTCCAGCCGGTTTCGTTCACCGGCCGTGACGAGGAGATCACCGAAGAACGTCGCAAAGCGCAGCGCTATACCCTGTCCCACCTCGCGCACGACGTCAAGAATCAGACCGGCATCGGCGAGCCGACCCGGGATTGGTTCCCGATCTCCTTCATCAGCACATTCTCGGACTGGGCTGACCTCGTACACGGACCACAGTCCGAGTTCGGCCACCTGAGCTGCGGTTGCCATCCGAACTGCGGTACCGGCATCGCCGTCATGATTGACAAGGAAACAAAGGAACGCGTCCCGGTGACGGCATTCCTCAATGCTGACCGGCTCTCCCGCGACGTGGCTCGTGTCAACGACGCCGCCCGAAGCAAGTTCTGGAGTGTCGTGGGCATGGCGCTGGCCACCATGCGAAACTACGACCCGTATCAGAGCCCGACGCACTTCAAGCTTGCGGATTTGCTACAGAAATTCGACAAGACCTTTGGCGCCACTGGCCGCGACTATGGAAAGGTGCACGGCGAAACCCGCCTCAGCGATATCGAGAAGCGCCGCAAGGACCGCTGGCACTTCTTCTTCATCGCCGGCATGTGGTTCCAGGACCTCTTCAACTACGACTTCCGCCGCACCGAGCAGTGCATCATTCCGTATGCCACCCAGAAGGGCGAGATCAGCTTCTGCGCCTATAACACCGGCGTCGGCTGGCGCAACATCATCGAGAAGATGCACATGACGGCCTCGCTTACCAAGTGGTACAAGCAGCACGGCCGCCACGAGATCTTCGCCGGCAACAAGCAGGTCCCCTTGCAGGCCTCGGACAATTACCTCGTGCTTCGGGAAGAAGCGGTCAACGCCAAGGCACAGGACGATCTCGACCGGCTCGGCATTCCCAAGTACGCACGGGACGAAAAGAAACGGGCCCGCGACGCCAAGCTCGCTCAGGATCCGGGGTACAACGAGCGAATGGAGAGGGGCAAGGAGAAGGGCATGGCACTGCAGAACCCCGCTCAGGATCCGGGGTACAACGAGCGAATGGAGAAGCTGTACCGGAAGCACGTGCTCAAAGAGCCGGAGCCGGAACCGCTCGTCCAGATCGCTTCCCTGGGCTCCAAGCCGACCGGCGACGGCAACGGCTGCTGCTCCACACCAGCCGCTTCAGCCGAGAAGACCGAGTCGCGCGAAGAAGTCGGCGCGATGGGAGATTGAACTTTACTTCCAGCGCCTGCCCAACCCGGGCAGGCACCATGCTGCCAGCACGCCGGGGACTTCGGTCTCCGGCGTTTCTTATCTTTGGCGAACCCTACTTCTCGCCCGCCCCTTCGCTCTCTAACTCGATGGACTGCAGAACCATGTCGCGCGATCCCGGGACCGTCTCGATGCGCAGGAGCGCGCCCGCTGCCCTCGTCCCCTCCGTTGCCGGCTGCCAGGCGAACTCAAGCGCCTCGGGAACCACTCCGGAGAACTCGCCGATACGAACGGTAATCGAAGACACGGCGGCACTCCGATGATTGCGGATCTCCTCTTCGACCGCTTCGACGATTGAACACGCGATCGAAAGCTCGTGCATCAGGCTCTGGATAAGATTCGTTTCGCTGCCAGTCGCTCTTCGAGCAGCGTCAGCCAGTCCGCAAAGCCCTCGCCGGTCTTGGCCGACGTACGAAGCACCGGCAACTCCGGTCGGGCTTCCCGAATATATCCTTCGGCGCGATCGAGATCGAAGTCGACCACCTCAGCCAGATCCATCTTTGTCAGCACAAGAAGATCAGCCGTGTGAATCAGCGTCGGATACTTCAGCGGTTTGTCCTCGCCTTCGGTCACCGACATTAGCAGCACCCTCATGTCCTCGCCCAGGTCCCAGCCGCTGGGACAGACCAGGTTGCCGACGTTTTCGATGAAGAGGTAATCGAGTTCCTGAAGTTCCCAACCTTCCAATGCTCCGGAAACCATCTCCGCTTCCAGGTGGCACATAGTCCCGGTCAGGATTTGCCGGGCCGGCGCCCCGCTGGCGGCCAGGCGGCGGGCATCGTTCTCCGTGGCCAGATCCCCGGTTAGCGCGGCCGGCCGCCGCGACTCGCTCAGACTCCGAAGGGTGCGCTCCAGCAGTGCGGTCTTCCCGGCCCCGGGGGCCGAAACAAGGTTTACGACATAAACATCCGCCGCTTGAAATCGCGCCCGGAGACGCCGGGCAAGCTCGTCGTTTTTCCGAAGAATATTCTTGCGGACCTCGAGAATGCGCGGCTGCCTGGGCTGTACGCTCATTCCCCGCCCTCTGATTCCTCCGCCGGGTGGCCAACCGCCTGGCTGATTATGATTTGCTGTTCCCGCCGCAGGCCGAGCCGCCGCGCCAGAGAGCCCTTGTCGGCGCTGTCGTGGACCACCGTTCCGAGCCCCGCCGCGGCACAGTATAAATACACGTTCTGGCTGATGAAACCGGTCGCCATGTAGGCGTAGTTTTCTTTGTCCCAAAGCGGCGTACGAGGCGTGCGGGCATGGTCGGCGACGAACACCAGACCCACCGGCGGGCTTTCCTTGAAGTCCGTCGTCCCGGCTTCGTCTCGAAAATCGCCCTCCCTGACCGGATGCAGGACGTGCTTGGAAGGCAGATAGAGGTACGCCGCATCCACCGTGATCACGTAGATGTCGATCTCCTGCCAGTTGACGGCGGAGGGCGCGGTCCGCTTTCCGG
>CAYLSS010000743.1:2783-3193 GCA_964385765.1 uncultured Solibacteraceae bacterium | reverse complement strand
GTCCAAACCGGCGCCAGTGTTCGGTTACGATGCCGGCGACAGACCTCTTCGTCTCGGCCAATTCCATATCGCCGAGGCGAAAAACCCCGACGCGGTCCATTGGGACGTGGTCCTGCTCGAACATGTGGTACTCGGTCAGATTCAGAGTCCGTTGATAGACACGTTCGGTAAACGCTTCCGGAGCCGGCCCTCCGTTACTGGTGTTGAACTTTACGCCAAAATCCGCGTCGGGTCCTCCAGGATTGTGGCTCGCTGTCAGAAGGATGCCGCCGACTGTCCTTCGCCGGCGAATCTGGACGGACATGGCCGGCGTGGAAAGAATACCCCGTTCGCCAACGAGCACGCGGCCGACACCGTTGCCGGCCGCCATCCGCAGGATCGTCCGAATCGCTTCCCGGTTGAAGAATCGT
>CAYLSS010000743.1:0-2773 GCA_964385765.1 uncultured Solibacteraceae bacterium | reverse complement strand
CCGACAACCAGCGTCTGGTCACGCAATCCAGGGGGATGGTCTTGTTTCAGCACCTCCAGAATCGCCTGGACGAAGTTCTCGAGATATCCAGGCTGCATGAACTCACGCGTCTTCTTGCGGAGTCCGGAGGTGCCAGGCCGCTGTGCCTGAAAGGGCGTCGTTGGAATCGTGCGAATCCTATGCATCCCTGCCCGCGCCCTCACAGACCAAGGCCTCCGTGGTCAGCAGCAGCGATGCGATTGATGATGCATTCTCCAGGGCGCTGCACACAACCTTGGTTGGATCGAATATGCGGCGCTCCATCAAATCGCAAAAGTCGCCCGATGCGGCGTCCAGCCCCCACCCCGCGCCCTCGGAGGCGCGGACGGTTTCCACCACGTACGATCCATTGAAGCCGGCGTTGGAAGCGATTTGCCGGAGCGGTTCCTCGCATGCCCGGCAGAGAATCGCGGCGCCTGTCCGCTCATCGCCCTGCAAACGGTCGCAGTCGACGCGGCCCGCGGCTTTGAGCAGGGCAACACCGCCTCCCGGTAGCACCCCCGCGTCCACAGCGGCGCGAACCGCATGGAGGGCGTCCTCGGCCCGCGCCTTCTTTTCCCTTAGCTCCGTTTCGGTAGCGGCCCCGATCTCAAGGACAGCAACGCCACTCGAAAGCTTGGCCAGCCTCTCTCTGAGCCATTCGGCATCCGACCCGGAAGGGCCGTGCTGGAGCTGAAACCGGATTTGCTGGGATTGGGCCTGGACCGCGGCGGGGTCTCCGCCTCCTCCGGTGATCGTGGTGCTGCCGTTGTCCACTACAACGCGCCGCGCCTGACCCAAGTCATCGAGTTTCAGCGTGGCGAGCTTCAGGCCGCTTTCGCGGAAGACCGGTTTGGCCCCGGTCAGAATCGAGATGTCCTCCAGTAGCGCCCTTCGACGTTCTCCAAAACCCGGCGCCTTGACCGCGCAGACAGACAGCGCACCGCGCGATCGATTTACCACAAGGGCCGAAAGCACCTCGCCTTCAACATTCTCGGCGATGATCAGTAGCGGTCTGCCGGCCTCCGCGATCCGCTGCAGAAGCGGAACGATCTCCGGCAGGGAGGATATCCTCTGCTCGCACAGCAGCACGTAAGCATTTTCGAGGACTGCTTCCATGGCCTCTTGATCCGTCACGAAATAGGGTGACAGGTAACCGCTGTCGAGTTGCAGCGCTTCGGCAAATCGCAGTGTTGAGCGCAGGGTCGGGGACTCTTCAATGATCACGGCGCCATCTTTGCCGGCCTTCTGGACGGCTTCGGCGATGAGCCCTCCAAGCTGTGAGTCGCCGTTCGCCGACACAGTTGCCACGTCGGAGATGTCCGCACCGGTCACAGGCCGGCTCATCTCCCGCAAGCACCTAACCATCTCCGCTGAGGCCCACTCGATCCCGCGCTTGAGCGCCATCGGCGAGGATCCGGTGGCGACGTGCTTCACAGAGAACTTGAAGATCGCGTGCGCGAGGATTGTGGCGGTCGTGGCGCCATCCCCAACGTGGTCGCCCGTCTTTCCCGTCACTTCACGGACGAGTTGCGCCCCTACGTTTTCAGGGTGGTCGTCGATCTCGATCTCGCGCGCGACCGTCACCCCATCCTTCGTGATTCGCGGCGGCCCCGAAGGCTTCCCGAGCACCACGTTTCTGCCTGTCGGTCCAAGAGTTACCTTTACAGCATCGGCGAGCTTCTCGACCCCTCGAAGCATCGCCAGTCGCGCATCTTCCTGATATGAAATGGATTTTGCGGACATGTTTCGTCGGCGGGTTGTATTGTCCGCCTCTTCGAGTGTATAGTAATACTTAACATCCGTCAAAGAGAGGGAAGTGATGCGAATCCGCACAATCTACCACGACAGGTGCTTTGACGGCGCCGCTTCCGCCGCTTTGTTGAGCCGGTTCCTCCAGGACTACTACTACACTTCAGGCAAGTTCGAATTCTTGGGTGTGATGCACACTCCGGACTTTCAGTGGGAAGCTGGCCTGTTTCGCGGCGACGAGAACGCGGTCGTGGACTTCCGTTACTTTCCCGACCCCCGGGTGACCTGGTGGTTCGACCATCACCAGAGCGCCTTCTTATCCTGCGAGCACGAGCATCACTTCCAGGCGACGAGAACACGGCAGAAAGTTCTGGAACCCTCCTACGCATCTTGTGCCGGACTCATCGCGGACTACCTGAAGCGGGAATTCGGATATATGGCCGTCGAACTGGAGGAACTGGTGAAGTGGGCCGACATCATCGACGGAGCGAAGTTTCCGACGCCCGAGTCTGCCGTGGACCTGCTCTCGCCGGCATCGCGGCTGAAGCTGGTGATTGAGAACGCAAAGGACCCCGCGGTTCGAACACACATCGTTCGGAAGCTGCGATTTCGGCCGATGGAAGAGATTCTGGAGGAGCCTCAGGTGCATTCGCTCGAACAGCGTTTCGCCGACGATCAGCTCGCCCTGATCGACATCCTGACGGAAAGCTTCGATCGCCACGGCCGAGTCGCCGTTCTGGATCTCTCCTCGACCCACGTGGAGCGGTACAACAAGCTGATGCCGTACGCGATGTTTCCCGACATCGACTATGCCGTAGCCATCCTTCGTATCAGCGGACTGGTCAAGGTTTCGCTTGGCACGAATCCGTGGTCCAAGATCACGCCGCTCGCCAACCTGGCGACGCTGGCCGAGCGTTTCGGTGGCGGCGGACATCCTGCCGTCGCCGGCATCACTCTCGGTCCCGAAGACCTCCCCCGGTCTCGGCGGATTGTCGAGGAGATT
>CAYLSS010000742.1:0-3199 GCA_964385765.1 uncultured Solibacteraceae bacterium | reverse complement strand
CCGCCTCGGCCTCGTCCCATCTCTTGAGCCGCAACAGAGCCGCTCCCAGCGCCTGATGCATGTTCGGCTCTTCCGGCGCGAGCCGGGCAGCCTCTTTCAGGTGCGTCGCCGCGCCTTCATCGTCGCCCGATTCGTAGAGAGCGATTCCCAGGTTGTAGCGCGCCCCGACCGACTCGCCGTTCAACTCCACTGCGGAGCGGAACGCTCCCACGGCACAGGAGAGCCGGCCCTTCTCAGTGAACCAGTAGCCGAGAGCGTTATAGGCCTCTTCGCTTTGCTGCTCAGCGACCGCCGCGCGTAACTTCGGGGGGCCTTTGCACTCGGCTCCGTCCTGCGCCCGGGCAAGCCAGATGCCGAGCGATGCCGTCCCCACCACCGTGACAGCGCGAAACAAGTGCATCTCTTCCAGAAAATACCAGAAAAAACGGCGGCCACGCACCGCCTCGAAAAGGAGCCGTGACCGCCGTTCAGGGGTTTAGCCCAACCTCGTCCGGTTAGTGTCGGTTCAGATCAGAAGATGATCTTTCCGCCGAGCTGCAATTGCCGCGGCGGGACCTGGGTGCCGCTTACCAGGCCGAAGTTGCTGCTGGCCAGGTTGGAGTTAGGATTGCTAAACATCGGCGTGTTGAAAGCGTTGAACGCCTCCAGCCGAAGCTCGAATTGCACCCTCTCTCCAGCGATCGGGAAGCGCCGGAACAGCGACAGGTCGAACCGCCGGACCCAATCCGGACGTAGGCTGTTCCGGCCCAGGTTTCCGAAGGTGAACTGGGCCGGCGCTGCGAACGCATCGGTATTGATCCACCTCTCGGGCGTGGGGTCGCTCAGCTTGTGATCGCCCACCACGTTCGCTCGCAAGTAGGTGCCGCTGTTGAAGATGTTGGCGATGTCCCCCGGCACGGTCACGTGATATGGGATGCCGCGCCGGAGGTTGACAATGCCGTTGAACTGCCAGCCGCCGATGATATAGTCCACCGGGGTGTTGGTAACGAACTGCTTGCCCCGGCCGAATGGCAGCTCGTAGATCCAGCTCACCACCAGATTGTGCGGGACGTCGAACGCCGAGACGCTGCGGTCGTTGTTGAGGTCGTATTCGTTCTGAATCGCGCAGCCCTGACGTGAGCGGCTGGTGTGAGAAGGGTGAAGAAAGCAACGGCCGTCACGGCGACGGCCGCCATAGGTCTTTGCATTGGCATAGTCCCTTCCGCTTGTTTCTGGCTCGGCCTGGATTCGAATGATTCCTTAATGGAAATTTGACAGATGGCCGCTCAGGCCGTTAATTCCACAGGGGATACGTATTCGGCCAGGGGCCACCATTCCGGCCACTGGTCCGCCGCCCCAATCAGGTCGTCCAGGATGCGCCGGCGGTGGTTCGGTTTGCGGAAGGCGAGGCCGACCAGGTGGGCCCGTCTGGTTTGCGAGCGCACCACCCGCAGGCGGTGGGCGGCCACTTCGCGACCCACACTGTAATACGGTAGAACAGCGAAGCCGACGCCGAGCTTCACCAGTTCGATGATCGAAGCGGGGTTGTCATCTTCGATCACCGTCTGCGGCACGAAGCCGGCTTCACAGCTCAGCTTCTCGAGCATGGCGTCCACCAGGACCGGCCGGTGCCAGCGGATATACGGCAGTCCCGCCAGATCAGACAGCCGGGTGGGGCGTTCCCTGCCGATCTTCCGGGACCCGGAAACGACAAACACCATCTCGTAGGCGAAGAGAGGGTGTTCTTCCAGATCCACTTTGTCCAGTGGCAGATGAATCAGGACGGCGTCGAGCATGCCGGACTGCACACCGTGCAGCAGGAACTCGTCGCTGCCTGTGGCAAGGCGGGTCTCCGTGCCCGGATGGTCTCTAAGAAAGGCGTGCAGCAGGTGGGGAAGGATGTGCACGCTGCTGTGGGGGCCACAGCCGATTCGCAGCACCGCCGCAGCCTCGCTGTGCAGTTCCTGCAACTCAGCCAGCGTCTCGTCATGACTCTTGACGATCTCCCTGGCCCGTTCCGCCAGGAGCTTGCCGTGGGCGGTCAACTCGAGCCGTTTGCCTACCCGTTCGTAGAGTTTGGCTCCAATCTGCTCTTCCAGGTTACGGATCTGTGAGAAGACCGCCGGCGGGGTGAGGTGCAAGGCGTCGGCCGCCTTGGATATGCTGGCCAACTCCCCCACCGCGATCACGGCTCTGAGCTGACTTAACTCCATACTCGTGAACGGAGTATATCAAGAGACAGGCGGGCGCCGCTCTCAGGCGCCGCCTGCTCAGCGGCTGATCTTGGCCGCAGGTAAGAAAATCGTTTTGCCCGTCTGCCGCTCCTCGATCACGATGCGTCCGTTGTCGGTTCGCACGTCGGCAACACCCTGGTAGCCCTCGGGAATCTCCGCCAGGAAGATGGCGTAGGACTGCGTGAGGCGCTGCCGGGCGCCGATCCAGCGATAGGTAGGCACGCCGAACAGCTCGCCCTGTTTCACGCTCTGGCGCATGCCGCCGAATGGTGTTGTCCCGATTTCGAGGCCCCGCGCGATGGCCTTGCCGTCCCAGGGAACCTGTGTGTTGCGCCGGTTCTCCTGCCAGTCGCCGATCCAGGGGCTGTCGGCGGTGGAGAAGAGGTAGCCGATGAGGACGCGGTAGTCGGTGTGGTAGAGGGTGGTCCAGCCCAGCGGGCCGTCCAGCAGCCAGGCACGGTAGAAGCCGGAATGCAGGCCGGCGCTGAAGGCCCGTTCCTCTTCGGCGCTCCGCTGCTCTCCGTCGCGCGTGGCCACCCGGGCGATGGGGGCATCCACGAAGCTCTTGTCCGGCTCGGCGAACGGCGGGCCGAACGTGGCATGGTGCACCCAGTGCATCGGCCGGTCCAACGGCAGCAGGTTCTCCACCCACTCGTCCACATAGGCCACGGTCTCGCCAGCCCGCAGCGTGACGGCGCGCTGCACGCGGTAGCGAGTCTTGGGGAGTGCAGCGCCCATCAGGAGCGTGACGGCGTCGTCGCCGGTCTCCGCCTTCTCCTGTTCCCACGGGACCGAGACCGCCTCACCGTGCGTGCCGAGACCATGTTCGGCCTCGAGCTCCGATGAACCGCCGAAGTAAGGGAAGCAGAGATAGTGGCCCATGTAGCCGGACATGATGAAGCGGCTGGCTTCGGTTCCATAGGCCGCGCCGTGGCGAGCCGCGTCGTAGGTGTGCGGATCGATGGTTTGGTAGTGCGGCACCCGCA
>CAYLSS010000741.1:0-3208 GCA_964385765.1 uncultured Solibacteraceae bacterium | reverse complement strand
GCATGGTTCACTTCCTGTTCTGCATTGAATACGCGCGCGCCTATTACGTCCGTTCGAACGATGATGGCATCAGCTTCTCGAGGCCGGTCGACATCACGGCGACCTTCGATGAGTTCCAGGAAGATTATGCCTGGAAGGTGATCGCCACGGGCCCCGGCCATGGTATTCAGCTCTCCAACGGCCGGTTGATTGTCCCCGTGTGGATGTCGACCGGCTCGGGCGGGCATGCCCACCGGCCCTCGGTGGTCTCGACTATCTATTCCGATGATCACGGCGCAACCTGGCATCGGGGCGAAATCGTCGCCGGGGAGACCGATCCCAGGAATCCGAGCGAAACCGTCGCGATTGAGCTTGCCAGCGGGCGCGTGATGCTGAACGTGCGCAATGAGAGCCCGGAGCACCGCCGTGCGATCGCATATTCACCCGACGGGGCGACCGGATGGAGCAAGCCTGTATTCGACGACGAGCTCATCGAGCCCATCTGCATGGCCAGCCTGATTCGCGTGAGACCGCCCCCCGGAAACGGCCCGAACCCGATGATATTCATCAATCCGGATTCCGACGAGCCCCGCGACCCGGCCCGTCCGGAGGGCGGCTTCGTCCGGCAAAATCTGACTGCCTGGCTCAGCTACGATGAAGGCGAGACCTGGCCGGCAAAGAAGCCGATCGAACCGGGTGTCAGCGGCTACTCAGACGCCGCGTCCGGCTCCGATGGCATGATTTACGTGCTGTATGAATCCGGATCCCCGAGCCGGCGAGGGACGCATGTCCAGTACCTGACGCTGGCTCGGTTCGGCCTGGACTGGCTGACCAGCGGAGAGAACCGGCCCTATTAACTGCCGCCGTTCGCTACTGAATTAACTGCGAGCGGCAACGCTGCGCTTCCTGGTCAGCGATCTTGAGTTCGGCCTCTTTAATCTGCACCAGTTGAACAAGATAACCCTGGAGGGCATGCTGGTAGGCAGCCAGTTCGTTCAACTCGGCTTGCAACAGATCGGCAACAGCAGGGTTCTGGTGGCGACGCACTCCCTCGATCACCGAGGTCATCATGGCGTCCACCGCCTGCATCCGGAGAAAGGTTTCCAGCGTCTTGCTCATGGTATCCGGCCTGACGCTGAGTTCTTCCGCGGTCCGGCGCAGATAGCCGACTTCATTCTTGAGGTCGACGAGTTGCTGCGCGTAGGCTTCAGCGGAGTCACCCCAGCCCGCGGTGCTGACCTTCTGGAGCAGCGGATCGAGCTGTTTTGACTGCTCGACGATCTCTTTCAACATGGTTTGGGCGTCCCAGGTCGGGGGCACGCCCTCGTCTTGGGCCAGCACAAGCGAAGAGAGAATGAGAAGTGCAATCACAGACTGAACCAGCCGCATGGGCTCAGTGTCGCACACCTTGGCGGGCTGAAATGACTGAAGAGAATCAGCCACCAGGAGGGGGTGGTGGAACCGGCGGACCGGACGTAGGAGGTGGTGGTACCGGAGTTCCTCCCCCACTGGTGTCATCCGGCGGCGGTGGAGCGGGCGACCCTCCGGTATCGCCCGGCAGCGGCGGACCGCCGCCAGTGGATCCGCCGCCAGTGGATCCGCCGCCACCCGCGCCGCCAGGGACACGAGTGCGTTGGCGGACAAGGATGGTGTAAAGCGCGTCGCTAGCGCCTCGAAGAACCCGTTCTGCCAGGGTGCCCTTATCGACACTGGATTTTGCAAGGGGGACGTTCTTCCAGATGCGCAGGGACTCGCCGGCGGCAACGGTCGTGGATTTGCCTTCGATCCTCAGCCGGTGCCGTACCTCCACCGTGCCTTCATCCACTGCAACCAATGTCGTGTCATACTCGTCCTCAATCACCACGTCAAAGATGGTTCCGCGGACCGAAATGATGGCTGTGGGCGTGAAGACCCGATTGTGATTCGGCTGATCGCCTAATTTCTGAATATAGACCTTGATCTGCCCCAACCAGAGGTCGATCAGGTCGCTCCAGCTTCCCCGGTTGGCTCGAAATGTCACGCGCGAATTCGGGAAGACCAGGAATCGGCTGCCGTCTTCGAGCTCGAAGACGGCATGACCGTCAGGTCCGGTTTCAATGACGCGCTGCGGCTCGACAGCATCTCCGACGTTCAGAACCCATGGCTCGGAACCTTTGAGGACGACCACATCGCCGCTGACTTCCACGACAGTCGCACTGCCGGGAGTTGCTTCCTCAACTGCCGCCAGGGGGTCTGCCGGGGCAATGGGCCGCGGTGGTTCGAAGAGACTTTGGGCCGCGCACACCCCGACGGCGAGAGTGGCAAAGAGCCACCCGGCCAGCCATCGGTTGGATCTAGCGACCATTTCCGACCAACCTCGTGTCAAATATCAGTCCTATGGGTCCGAAGATGCGGCCCGTCAGATCCATAGTCTACCATCAAAATTGCATAGCAATACACGGGCCTTGAACCACACCCGACACGAAGTAACCAAATATCAACATCTTTTGATGCCCGCTGCCGATAGAGTGAGAGAAACAACGGATAAGATAGACTCGGAAGGTGAGTCATTCTTCCACATGCCCGACCCACAGTTGGGTTACTGGAACGGACGGCTTCATTTTATTCTTCCTTCGACCGGAGGATCCGGTCGCTTTATGATGCGGCTTTTGATGATTTTGCTGGTCGCCGGGCTTGGGTGGGCACAGTCGGCGCTGCCGGACCGTTTTGGTAGTCCGAACTGGCGGCAGATCGGCACGACGGTTTTCGAGTCAGCACTCGCGTCCGCGGCTTCGGGGCCGGTTGAGCGGATCTGGTTCGATCCCGCCAGCCCCGTGCTGTATGCTCGCACGGTTGCTGGCAAGACATTCGAAACCAGCGACTTCGAGACGTGGAGCCCGGCGCTCCCAGGCGCTTCGGAAGAGGCATGTAGACAGTACGTCGGCCCGCCTCCGCCGGAACCGGACGCGAGGCTGTGTGATGCCGGGGTGAGGCTGTACGCCATCGGCGGCGCCGTCTACCGATCGGAAAACGACGGCGAGACATGGACGAACCTGACCGACTACCGGGGCGAATCGATTCTGGGTGGCGGATTCACGGAACTGGCGGTCTCCCCGCACAATCCCGACGAGATCGTGGTCGCGGGGCGATATGGGGTATGGCGGTCAGTGGACGCCGGCCGCTCATGGCACGGGCTGAACGAAACACTGCCCAACCTGCCGGTTCGCCGGATCCTCTCACTGCCGATCAG
>CAYLSS010000740.1:0-3210 GCA_964385765.1 uncultured Solibacteraceae bacterium | reverse complement strand
CTGGTGTGTGCGCGGGTTATAGGGCAGCCCCGGCTTACCTGCTACCGTTCCAGCCGATTGACCGGCGGCTGGTGCGCCGGAGCCGGCTATCGTGGCCGCCAAGCTCGCGCTTAAGAAGTCTCTCCGCTCCATACTTAAACGATAATCGGATGCGAAACGTGAGTCAACCCGCCTGTGAATTCTGGAACGCTAACGGGACGTGCTCGCAGACAGCATATGCCATTGTCCACGGGAGGAGCATGACGAGGGCGAGGATCGGCTGGAGGTTCTGCTCGGCGAAGCGGAGCAGAGCAGGCCCGCAACCGACCTGACTGCTGATCGGGGTCGCGGCTCCCGCCAAATCGACGATTCACCCGGGTTGCGCCAGCCGGCCGATCGGCGGGAATCGGCATCTGGCGCTGGACCGATTTCTCAATGCGAAATTCACTTCTCATCGAATTGAAATGGCTTCAATATGGGATGCTGATCCCATCACCAGGAGGGGTGACAAGAAATGCAGAGTTTTCTTCTCGAACGCAAACGGACTCACTTTGTCCTTTGGATGCCGGGAGTCACCGAACCGCCGCCGCGGCTCGTACTCGGGCGGATGGAGGGACGGAATCCTCCCCGGTTCGTCGAAGATTCGAATGTCGAGTTGCGGCCGTCTCCGGTGTCCGCGGACATTTGGGAAATCTCCTGCGATGAGCTGAACCTGGCGGATGGCCAAGTCTACCACTATTGGTTCGAGGTAACCGACTCGAACCCCGAGAAGACAAGCCATCCGCGCATCCGCTGCACGGATCCCACAGCCTGGACGGTAGACTGGCGGGCGCTGGCGCCCCGGCTCGCACCACCGTTCTACGAGGATGACCGCGATCCCGCCGGCGTCGTGAAATTCGAAGACGGACGCCTCGTCGTCTGCGATCCGGGCGGCGAAATGCCGGATTTGGACGAAGAACCCGACCTCCAGCGGCTTCCAGCCAACCACCGGATGGTGATTTACGAACTCCCGACACGCTGGACGAGCCTTGAATCGATCGAGGAACTGGAGAATCAACCGCAGCTCGGAGTCGGATCATTTCGCGACGTACGCGCGCTCGTCGATCCGGACTACGAAGGCGTGAACTTTCGGGGAACGGAGGTCCTGGCCGAAGGCCGTTCCTACCTGGAGGAGCTCGGCATAAACGCTCTGGAATTGCTCCCCCCTGCCGACAGTTTCGTCGATCGCGAATGGGGCTACGCGACAAGCAATTACTTCGCGGCGGACTTTGATCTGGGCTTTCCGGAGGGCCACTGCTCACCTACCGCAACCGTCGATCTCACGGATCTGATCCGCGCGTGCCATGAGCGGGGCATCCGCTTCTTCACCGACATCGTGATGGCATTTGCGACCCGATACTCGTACGAAAACATCAACTACCTCACCTTCCACGTGCAGAAGGGGACCGGCGACCCGGAAGAATTCGACCAGGGGGAGCCTCGCCAGGATTTCGGCGGACGGCTGTTCAAGTTGAACTTCACGACCTCGCTGCTGGATCCGGTGACCGGGCAGACAGGCGCCCACGTACCGGCTCGAAGGCTGCTTCTGACTCACCTGATCCGGTGGATGCAGGACTTTCGAATCAATGGCATTCGCCTGGACAGCGTGAAGAACTACGGTAGCTGGGATTTCATCGGTGAGTTCAAAGATGCCGCACGAGCCATTTGGGCGGATCGCTGGAACGCCGCCGCGGAGTCCGAGGCGCGCTTTCTGGTAGTGGGAGAGGAACTTGCCGTTCCAGTAGAACTGGTCGTCCAAAATCGGCTCGATTCGCTCTGGAACGAGGAGTTCAAGCGGATGCTGCGGGCGGCGATCCTGGGCCGCAATGACGACAAGGAACCGAGCTTCGAGTGGACGGTCCGCAAGATGATCGACTGCCGGCTGCTGGGATTCCGGCATACGCACGAGTCGGTCAACTACGTGACGTCGCACGATGTCGGAGGCTTCCGCAACGAAAGGTTGTTCAACTTCCTGGAGAACAGCGGGATCGCCGGCGATGCCGCAAAAGAACGCCGAATCCGGCTTGCCTTCGTCTGCCTGATGACGGCCGTTGGAATCCCGATGATCTTCGCCGGCGAGGAGTTTGCCGACGAGCATGATCTGCCTCCCGTGCATCCGCTCAAACAGGTGGACCCGGTAAACTTCGACCGCCTGGACGGCTGGCGAAATGACCTGTTTGCGTATGTTTCGCGCCTGGTCAAGTTCCGGATTCAGTCGGAAGCGCTTTCCGGACCGGATACGGAGTTCATCCACGTCGATTTCAACGACGAGAAGCGGGTCCTGGCATGGCGCCGTGGAACCCCAAGCTCTGGAGGATTCGCGGTGGTGGTGGCCAACTTCTCGGACTTTCAGACACCGCGTCCGTTCGATGCCAACAGCGAATACGTCGTGCCGAACTGGCCCTCCACGCCGACCGGCATGCGTTGGCGGGAAGTCACTCAGGAGCGGGATGTGCCCGCAGAATGGGCCGGCAGAGAGCCGATTTTTCCCTGGGAGGCGAAGGTTTACACCTTGATTGCTTAAGACCCCGGCCGCTGGCGCCGGAACGGACAGCGGGCCCGGCGGACGATCCGTCTCGAATTTCGGCGCCAGACGGATCCGGAGGCAAACCGGATGATGTCGCGCCGGCTTTGTTACCAGAATCAGCAAAACGAGGGTAGCGGATCCAGACAGCGCTAAACTGAAGACCGTCGGAGGAGACTCGCCCAATGCGTGAAGCCATTCTCGTGATGTTCGTCTGCAGCGTCCTGTTCCTCGGCTGCCGGGTTAGCAACCGCTGGCCGAACGCGAGCCCTCCTATCGCCGCGTATGAACCCGTAGAACTCGAAAAGCACGGACACGTCCGGATCGATCCTTATTATTGGCTTCGCGATCGCGACAACCCTGCCGTGAGAGCTTACCTGGAAGCCGAAAACCAGTACACCGAACAGATGATGGCGCACACACAACAACTGCGGGATCGGCTTTTCGAAGAGTTCAAAACCAGGATCAAGCAGGAGGACGAGTCCGTCCCCTACCTAGATAACGGTTATTACTACTACTCGCGCATTGCCGAGGGTGCGCAGTATCCGGTCTTCTGCCGCCGCCGGGGTTCACTCGATGCCCCGGAGGAAATCATGCTTGACGTCAACGAGATCGCCGCGGGGAACGAGTATTGCTCGGTCCGAAGCGGCGAAGTCTCGCCGGACAAC
>CAYLSS010000739.1:0-3216 GCA_964385765.1 uncultured Solibacteraceae bacterium | reverse complement strand
AGGCGGTGGCGACCGCGTGGCTGAACATCATCCTGTTTGCCGGGATCGTCAATGCGGCGGCGGTGGGGCTGGCTTCGGCTGGTTTCGTCGGCCCGCTGGGCGCAGCGGTTTTTCACCAGTTAGCGTCATTTCTGGTTATCGCCAACTCGCTCCGCCTCCTCGGCGCGGCTCGGGACAAGCGCCACACCCATGCGCATCGCCTGCCCAGCTTTCTCCATGGACTGGAACACCGCCTGGAGCACTCGCCGCTGCCTCGCTGGTGGCAGCGGGGCAAGGCGCTTGCCGCCCGGTTCGACCCCAAGGAAGCCTTCTATCACGCAATCGCCAACTGGCGGCGCTACGCCCGGCCGGCTCTGCCCGCGATTGCCGCCCTCTATCTGCTGAGCGGATTCTATGTGCTGGGGCCGGCGGAGGTCGGCGTCATCGAACGTTTTGGGAAGAAGATCCTGCCGTACAAAGGCCCGGGCCTCCACTACAAGCTGATGTGGCCGGTGGAGCGGCTCACACGGATTGAAGCGGAACGGGTGCGGCTGGTCGAGGTGGGTTTCCGGTCGGGAACCGAATACGCCGGCGACGCCGAGCCCGCCGCCTACGAGTGGAACGTGCAGCACCGCAGCGGCCGCTTCCAGAAGATGCCTGAAGAATCCCTGATGCTGAGCGGCGACCTGAACATGCTGGAGGTCACCGCATCGGTCCACTACAGGCTGGCGCGTCCGGATGACTTCCTGTTCAAGCTGGAAGACGGTGAGACCACTGTTCGCGCGGCCGCCGAAAGCGCCCTGCAGAGGGTTGTGCGAACCACACCGATTGACGGCATTCTGACGGTGGACCGGAAGCCCATTGAGAAGCGAACCGCGGAACTATTGCAGTCGCGACTCGATGAGTACGGCGCCGGTGTCGAAGTGATGCAGGTGCGTTTGCTCGACGTCCACCCATCCCTTGAGGTGGTCGACGCCTTTCGGGAGGTTTCCGGCGCCTACGAGGAGAAGAATCGCCGGATCAACGAAGCCGAGGGCTATCGGAATGAGCAGATCGCTCTCGCGCGGGGCAATGCCGCGGCCGCCCAGGTGTCGGCCGCCGGTTACATGGTCGGACGCAAGAACAGGGCTGCCGGGGAGGCGGATCGCTTCCAGCAATGGGAAGCGGCTTTCCGCGCGGCGCCTCAGGTGAACGAGACACGCCTCTATCTCGAAACGATGGAGGAGATACTCGCGAACCGCAGCAAAATGATCGTGGACTCGACCAGCGGTCGCCGGCATCTGACGCTGGTCGATGACGGACTCGGAATTTCGCCCGCCGTGTCCCCGCCGCTCTACCAACCGGAACGCGAACCGGGTCCGTTTGGCGAAGGGCCGGGTCCGCTTCGTCCCGATCTCGATCTCGGAACGGCGGGCAGCCAGGAACCGGAAGTCAGGAGAGAAAAGTAAAGATGGCGCACCAAGAGCCGGAAGACAGAGAGAAAAAGGCGACATCGTATCGCCGGTATCTACCGATTGCCGGTGTGGTCGGATTGATCGTGTTTCTGTGGATGACGTTTTACTCGGTGCGGGAGACCGAGTTCGTCCTGGTTACCCAGTTCGGACGGCCTGTCTATACGGTCCACGAAGCCGGTCTCCACGCGAAGTGGTTCTTCCGCAACGCGACGTTTTTCGATCGCCGGCTGCAAATCTACAATCCCCGTCCGAGCGAGTTCTTGACGCGCGACAAGAAGAACCTGGTCATAGAGTGCTACGTGGCCTGGCAGATTGAGGAGCCGGAACGGTTCGTCCAGACGGTCGGCGACTCGGTGGCGGCGGAAATGCGGCTGCACGATATCATCTGGTCGTCGCTGGCGGCGTCTATCGGCAATCATGATCTCGATTCGCTGATCGCCCCGATGCCGGAGAGCGTGCAGGGCGAGGACATGCTCGACGAGGTCGCCGGGCTCACGGATGCGGCGGCGCTGGGGAGCTACGGGATCCACGTTGCCGATGTCCGGATCAAGCGCCTGAATCTGCCCGAGCAGAACAAGCAAAGCGTTTATGCGCGGATGCGCGCCGAACGCGAGCGGATCGCCCGTCAGTACCGCGCCGAGGGCGAGGAGCAGGCGCTGGCTATCCGGGCGGACTCCGACCGCCAGCGCGAGGAGATCCTCTCGGCGGCCTACAAAGAAGCCGAAACAATCAAGGGCGAGGGCGACGCCGAAGCGACGCGGATCTACAGTGAAGCCTATTCGCGGAACCCGCGACTCTACAAGCTGCTCCGGACGCTTGAGAGCTACAAGAAAATTTTCGGGGACGACAAGACGACAGCGATACTCAGCTCGGACAGCGAGTTGCTGAAGGTGATGATGGAAGGAGAGCGAGCGGTCCGGTGAGCCTGATCGAAGTCGAGCACAAGCACGATCACGACCATAGGCACGAGCATGCGCATGACAGCGCGCATCGGCACTCGCATCCCGGTGCGGCGCCCAGGCGGGGACATTCGTGGCGCCGCCGCATCATCGGTGGATTACTGGTTGTCTGGGTGCTCACGGGAGTTTATGTTGTCGGGACGGACCAGCAGGCGGTGGTCACGCGTTTCGGCAAGGTGATCGCTCCGAGGGTGATGCCGGGAATCCACTTTTCACTTCCGTGGCCGATTGATCGCGTGTACAAATTGAAGGTTCAGCAGCGCCAGCGCCTGGTAATCGGCGGCGAACTTTCCGACAATCTGCTCGGGCGCTCGGATCCGCTAGTGTCGCAGTTCATCACCGGCGACCAGAACATCATTCAGATGCGCGTGGTGGTGCAGTATTCGGTGGGCGTTCCGGCCGAGTATCTGTTTCGGGCGGTGGACGCCGGGCAGGCCGTGGGGGCGGCGGTCGAAGCCGAACTGGCCCATCGGGTTGCCAATCGGGGCGTCGATGAAGTGCTGACGACGGAAAAGGTGGCAATTCAAGAGGAGGTCCGGGAAGCGGCGCAGCGGGTGGTCGACAGTTATGACACCGGCGTGATCGTGGCGAGTGTGAGCATCGAGAGCGCCCAACCGCCGCCGGAGACCGCCGACGCGTTCCGGGACGTTGCTGGAGCCCGGGCCGACGCCGGCCGGATCGTCGACGAGGCCCACGGCTACGCGAACGACATCATTCCACGCGCCCGCGGCGAGGCCCAACGGCTCACCTCGGAAGCGAAAGCCTACCGCCTGCGCGAGCAGAATGAGGCCGAGGGGGACGCGGCGAGATTCACGCAGGTGGCT
>CAYLSS010000738.1:0-3217 GCA_964385765.1 uncultured Solibacteraceae bacterium | reverse complement strand
ACCGTATGAGGCGCGCCGCCGCGATCTTCGCGCTACTGGCGTTGGCCATGGCCGGCCATGCCCAGCGTCCCAACATGCTGGGGCCCGAGTGGGTTCCGCTGTTCAACGGGCGCGATCTGAGCGGCTGGCAGACCGTCGGCAAAGAGAAGTGGGTTGTCGAGAACGGCGCCATCTACGGAGAGGCCGTCACCAAGGGCGATGGGTTTCTAAAAACGGAGAAGACTTACAAGGACTTCCATGTATTTCTCCGGTACAAGTGCGAATCCGATACTAACAGCGGACTGTTCTATCACTCCGACATCCAGGAGGACATCTCCCGGATTAAGTTCATCCAGGTGGAGATCGACAACCGTGTCGGGCACCACACCGGCGGACTTCACGGCGACCGTGACGGCAAGGTCTCCAAGGGCTGGATTGTCTGGCCGGCTCCGGAAAAGGAGACCGTCATCCGGCCCTTCCAGTGGAACGAGATGCTCGTGAAAGTGGAAGGGAACCGGATACAGACCTTCGTTAACGGCGTCCAGATGATCGACTTTACCTACCCCCAGCCCGTCAACACCGATGGGGTGATCGCGCTGCAACTACACTCCGGAGGCGGCGGCAAGATGCGTTTCAAGGACATCTGGATCCGGGATCTGACGAGGCGTTAGCCAGGGGCGGGGCGAGTTCCCTCGTCGCCCGCGCCTGCTGATCGAAACCTCTGGCGACTCGCGCCACTCCGCAGCCCCCCCGCGCGGGACCAGCGATAATAGAAGTATCCATATGACAAACCAAGGGCAGGACTCTGCCAACTCTCCGGCCGCCGGACTGCGGAACATCGCGATCATCGCCCACGTCGACCACGGCAAGACGACTCTCGTCGACGCCATGCTTCACCAAAGCGGCATCTTCCAGAAACACCAGACAGTCGCCGAACGCGTGATGGATTCCATCGATCTGGAGCGCGAGCGCGGGATCACGATCCTGTCGAAGCTTACTGGAATTCGATACAAGGACTACAAGATCAATATCGTCGATACGCCGGGCCACGCCGATTTCGGGGGAGAGGTCCAGCGGGCGCTGAAGCTGGTTGACGGCGTGATGCTTCTGGTCGACGCGAGCGAAGGCCCGCTGCCGCAGACGCGCTATGTGCTGCAGAAGGCGCTCGAGGCCAAGTTACCGCCGATCCTGGTGATCAATAAGATCGACCGGTCCGATGCCCGCATCAACGAGGTGGTCAACGAGGTTTATGACCTGTTCATCGATCTCGATGCAGCCGAAGATCAGCTTGACTTCCCGATTCTTTACACCAACGCCAGGGCAGGCATCGCCAAGCTGGACGTCGCCGCGGATCCGCGCGATCTGCGCGTCCTGTTCGAGACAATCATCGAGCACGTCCCGCCGCCCTCGGGCGATCCGGATGCGATCCTGCAGCTACAGGTTGCCAATCTCGACTACAGCGACTACCTGGGACGCATCGCGATCGGCCGGATGAGCGCCGGACGCCTCAGGCTCGGCGACAGCGTTTCCATCTGCAAGCTTGAAGGAACCATCCAAAAGACGCGGATCACCAAGCTCTACTCGTTCGAAGGCCTCCAGCGCATCGAGGAACAGGAGGCCGGACCGGGCGATATTCTAGCCATCGCCGGCGTGGAAGGCATCACCATCGGCGAGACCATCAGCAGTCCGGACGAGCCGGCGCCGCTCCCGATCATCCAGATCGATGAGCCGACAATCGCCATGAACTTCAGCGTGAACAACTCTCCATTCGCCGGGCGCGAAGGCGCCTACGTGACATCTCGCAACATTCGGGAGCGGCTGGCGAAGGAACTCCTGACGAACGTCTCGATCAAGGTCGAGGAAACCGACAGCCCGGACACATTCCGGGTGAAGGGTCGCGGAGAGCTGCAGCTCGCGATCCTGGTCGAGATGATGCGGCGGGAGGGCTACGAGTTGAACGTCGGTAAGCCGGAGATTATCACGCGCAAGGTTGACGGCAAGCTCTGTGAGCCGCGCGAGCATCTGACGGTGGATTGCCCGGAAGAGTTCGTGGGTGAAGTCATGGAAAAGATGGGGCTGCGCAAGGGCACCATGACCAAGATGGTCAATCACGGCTCGGGCCGAGTCCGGATGGAGTTCGACGTTCCCTCGCGCGGTCTGATCGGGCTCCGCAGCGAGATGCTCACCGACACCAAGGGGACGGCGATCATGAATTCGCTGTTCAAGGACTACATCGAGTGGCAGGGCGACATCCCGATGCGGCCCACCGGGTCGCTGGTGGCGGATCGGCCCGGCAAGACAACAGCCTACGCAATCTACAACCTCCAGGAGCGGGGTGAGATGTTCGTCACCCCCGGCACGGAGGTCTATGAGGGTATGATCGTCGGCGAAAACTCCCGTGATGCCGACCTCGACGTCAATATCATCCGTGAGAAGAAGCTCACCAACATGCGAGCCTCGACCGCCGATGAGGCGATCCGCCTGGTCCCGCCAAGAATCCTCAACCTCGAGCAGGCGATCGAATTTGTCCGCGACGACGAGGTGGTCGAGGTGACGCCGAAATCGATCCGGCTGAGGAAGAAGACTCTGAAAGCCAATCAGCGATAAGTGGACCTCACGGTTCGCTCGTCGCGAATTCACTCGACCGCCGGCGCCAGGATCGGCTAGTCTGAACGCGAGGAGGGAGAGATGGCGAGTCGAACCGTGGGTGTTACGTTCCGCTCACCGGAAAAAGCGGAACCTTACCTGGCCGCGCTGCGGGAACTGGGCATCGCATACCGGGAGCTGACTCCCGAAGAGCCGCGTACCACCGAAGGTCTGGCGGGTCTCCTGGTCACCGGGGGCGGCGCCGATATCGGACCGTCGCTTTACGGCCAGGCGCCGCATCCGGCCACAGACGGTCCTCCCGATATCGAGCGCGACCTGATGGAGTTGAAGCTCATCAAGGCGGCGATTGAAAGCGACCTTCCGCTGCTGTGCATCTGCCGGGGCATGCAGATGCTGAATGTCGCCCATGGCGGCGACCTCAACCAGCACATTCCCGAGCGGGATCTGCACTGGGTGAAGCCGCCTCCCGGCAAGCGCCACGAGGCGATCCATACGGTGAACGTCGAGCCGGGCTCGCGGCTGGCGGAGATCATCGGCGCCGCGGAGCATCCGGTGAACTCGCGGCATCACCAGGCGGTTTTGAATGTCGGGCGGCATCTGAAGGTCTCGGCCCGCGCGCCGGACGGGATCA
>CAYLSS010000737.1:0-3218 GCA_964385765.1 uncultured Solibacteraceae bacterium | reverse complement strand
CCCCGACCGCCGACACCGACCGCCCACCGACCGCCGACACCGACCGCCCCGACCGCCGACACCGACCGCCACTGACACCGACCGCCAGGTCTCCGACCCGGTCTCCCCTGGCACAAGGCGGGGTATTCGATCGACGAGCAGCTCTCGTTCGAGGGCTGGCAGGGGTTGGCCGCCGTCACGCGGTGGTACGAGGTGAAGGACTTAGAGGCCGTATTACCGCAGTCAGGCCCTTGAGGGCGAACACCGGGGCCCAGACTACGATGCGGACCATTAGATCGCATACCAGCGCCGCTGCAAGTACCGGCAGGAATGCGATCGACAGACAGATGGGCACCAACCGCTTCACCGCAGCGGCCAAGAGGAGGGCGAGGATCACGAAAAGGATGAAGTCCATCGCTTTATTCGATTCTCGCCCATTTACTGGAATGAATCAATGGCTGTAACAAACACAGTGGAAGCGACCCTCCGTTCCCGGTACCTCGATGGCGTCAGCCCTCGGATTCAGAAGACCGCGCGTGCCGTGGCAACAACTTTCTCCACTATGAAGCGCGCGGCCAGCACGCTCGCCACCGGAGCCGAAGCCGCATTCAGCGGGGAGTCAAGGCGTCGGACCCCGAACTGGCAATGAAATGGACCATGACGGGTCTCGGGCTTGATTCTAGTCGCGGCGTTTTCCGCTCACTCGGTCTTCTTCCCACGGCGCGGGCGTCTCAAGAGTCCGGCGCAGCCGGGCGTTCGGCTTGGGCGGAGCGTCGAACCGCTCCCGCAATTCGTCATAGGTTTTCCGATCAACCGCGAAGCCGGTGCCGTCGCTAGGCTCCTTGCGCTTGCTCATCGTTCCGACTCCTTTCTGACGCTGTTCGCGCCGCCCGTTTCGATCTCTTGCGCCTCGCGGGCGAGTTCATCGAGCACCACCTCGCGCTCCTGGTCGATCTTCGACTTGTAGGCCATCACGTCTTCCATGCGAATGCGCCGGTGCTTGCCGACCTTGCGGTGCGGCAGGACGTTGTCGTCAAGCAGCTTGATCAGGAACGGCCGCGAGACGTTCAGGATCTCGGCAGCCTCTACCGTCGTCATTTCGGCGTTTTCCGGGACCAACGTCACGCCGCGCCCCGAAGCCATCGCTTCCAGGATCTTCATGAGCATGGCGACCGCTCCCACGGGCAGATCCAACGGCTTTTCCCGGCCATTCTCGCGGACCCGCAGCGTCAACGGACGCTTCTGCTGCACAAAAGGGGAAAGGACCTGGCCGGAAACGCGCGCCATCTCCGCGTCCCGCGCGGAGGGCGGTAGGTGTCTGTTGGCAAGCATGGTCATGGCAGGCTCCTTTTCGCGGTGCGCCTCTATTCTAGGCCCCAAACGAAATAAATGAACCAGATGAACTATGTGAATCCGTCGCGATCTAGAGCTGTCCCGCCGCCTTCAATTCAGCGCCGAAGGTGGCCAGCGACATCACAAGCGTGAGCGGCTTGTCTCTCAAGGGCACAGCGCCATACCCGGCGTACCAATGGGCGGCCCGCTCATTCTTCGCATCAATGATGAGCATGACGCCGCCGACCTCGGCCGAGGCCCGCAGGCAGCGCCGCGCGGCGGCAGCAAGAAGCTGCCCGCCGAGGCCTTGCCCCTGAACGCGAACGTGCGTGGCGATACGCGCCAGCCTGAAACCCGGCACATCGTGCTGGGCGAGGCCGCGTCGCACGATCTCCGGCGTTTCCGCGTAAGCGAGCGCCCCCGGCGCGACGCTGTAGAAGCCCAGAATCGTCTTGTTATCGGCATCGTCGATGGCAAGGAAGGTTTTCGCGCCGCCGCGCTCGTGGCTTTGCCGGGCGTGCCGTTGCAGAAAGTCGTTCAGGGCGGTTTCGCCGCAATCGAAAGCCTTGCGGTCGTGCTTCCTTGAGATGGGCTCTTCGTGCCAAGCCGGAAGCGTCATCCGCGCTTTCCCTTCGGCAGGGCCGCGATGGCCGCCCGCAGTTTGGCATTCGGCGCAGGCGGATTTTCGAGCAGATCCAGCACCGTGAGGCTGTCGCGCTCGGACAGGACGATACGCTCGGCTTCCTCAATCACGGCCTGGGCTTCGCGCAGGGCGGGCTCCAGGACGAAGTCCGTCAGGTCGGTGTTCTTCAACGCCGCCGCTCGCATCAGCGTCGCCTTCTGCTCCGGGCGCACCCGGAGGTTCATTCGTTTGTTGTCGTCAACGGCCACTCGGGGCATGGGGACACTCCTTCTTGTGCGTACTCATTTAAAGCGTACACTGATTTCGACGGATCGTCAACAGGTAAGTATTGAAGGAGTACAGAAACGATCAGCATAAGCCCTTGGAGAGGCAGGCCTTTCCTTGGGCGTATAGAGTGTGATAACGTCCTGACCTGCACGTGCATAGCCCCGCGTCGCACGGTTTGCGCCACTTTGAACCCTTAGGCCAGTTCATGTTCCTACGTCACTCCCAATCCGCGCTCTTCAAACCCAGACTCCTGGCGTTCTCCGAAACCGCCCGCTTCACCGTGTCCTTTGCTCCGCTGGGGAACTCGGCTGAAATCTCGACCGTCACCTTCACCAAGGCGTTCGGGTCGGAGACGAGAACCGATACAATTTCGTCCGCGACCTCAACCAGCCGCATCTTGGCCGTGGCAGGCGGCACGTCCACCGTCCCGTGGAAGGCATGCGGCCGCGTCTGAACCGCCGCGCCACCCGTAGCGCCTACTCCCGCACCGCCGGGCGCGGTGTCACCTGAGCCTGCCGGCGTCGAGCCAGTCTCAGCTCCGGGGGTAGACCCATCCGATGTTCCTAGCGGCGCGGCATGGCTCGCCTCGTACTGCTTGGCCGCCTCCGGCTCGATCAATAGTAGCGTTTCGTCAAACTGTACGTTCCCGCTTCCCAATTGGAAGCCGTCGTACTTGCCTTCGTGCTGCCCGTAGGCCGTGAAGCATCCACCTTATGCACGCCGTCGCGAAACTTGCCGTAGAAGCGGTCGGAATCGAGCAGCGAGAGAAAAAGCTGGTAGTCCTCTTCCTTGCCGTTGTGCGGCGTGGCCGTCATCAGCAGCAGGTGCCGCACCTCCGCGCCGAGTTTCTCGGCGAAGCGGAACCGCGCCGTCTTTTCGAGTTTCGTGCCGAAGTAGTGCGCCGCCAGCTTGTGGGCTTCGTCAAACACGGCCAGGTCCCAGCCCGCCGCGCAAAGCTTCTCTTGCAGCTCCTCGTTCCGCGAAAGCTGATCGAGCC
>CAYLSS010000736.1:0-3218 GCA_964385765.1 uncultured Solibacteraceae bacterium | reverse complement strand
AACATGGTCGGCAGCTATGGACCCTGGCTGGCGAATGAAGTTCTGGGCGCTGGCCCGGCAAGTTTGTCATTTCGTACCGGCAAATGGTCCGATGTAAGTGAGTGGCGTCAGGTTGCCAGGCGGCGCGTCCTCGATCGAATCGCCCCGGTGCATCTCGGCGGATTACCCGAGGTGACAGTCACCTCGCGACACACTTACGACGGCGTTGATATCGAGTTTCTGACCTGGCAGCTACCGGCCGGGCCGCCCACCGAAGCTGTCTTTTTGAAGCCCGCCGGGGCGAAGGGGCCTCTGCCGGCGGTCCTGGGACTGCACGACCACGCCGGGAACAAGTTCCTTGGGTGGCGCAAGATCGTTCGTACCGGGGAGGCTGACTGGGAGATCCAGATACAGCACCAGGACCACTACTACGAAGGTGTGGGTTGGGCCAATGAACTGGCCAAGCGCGGCTACGCGGTCCTCGTGCACGACACGTTTCCATTTGCCAGCCGGCGCGTGCGGGTCAGCGACGTTCCCGAGCAGATCCGGCACGGCGGCGTCGACCCGGATCCCGATAATCCGGATCCGGACGCCATCGAGAAATACAATGCTTTCGCCGGCGCTCACGAGCACATCATGGAGAAGAGCCTGCTTTCGGCCGGCACTACGTGGCCTGGGGTCTATGTAGTCGAAGATCAGCGGGCGCTGGATGTGCTTTGCGCGCGGCCGGAGGTCGACGCGTCACGGGTCGGGTGCGCCGGCCTTTCCGGCGGCGGCATGCGGACCGTCTTTCTCGGGGGACTCGACAAGCGGATCAAGGTCGCAATCGCTGTCGGCTTCATGACGACGTGGCGCGACTTCTTACTCAACAAGTGTCATACCCATACCTGGATGACTTACGTCCCGCTGCTTCCAAACGAGCTGGACTTTCCAGAGATCCTGGCAATCAGGGCTCCGGCGCCGACCATGGTGCTCAACTGCCGCGAAGATCCTCTGTATACGCTGCCTCAGATGCAGCGCGCCGACGCCATCGTCCGGGAGACGTTCGAACGCGCGGGAGCCGCCGAGCTCTACCAGTGCAATTTCTACGATGGCGGCCACAAATTCGACGCGGAGATGCAGGCGGATGCGTTCGCGTGGTTCGACCGGTTCTTGAATCCGGAGAAATGAGCCTTACACCGGATCGCTCGACCCCTCCGCTTCGAACTGCACGCGCCAGGTGAGGTTGCCGGCAAAACTAGTCCAGCCTCTTCTGAAATCGCAGCGCGCTGACCGACACGATGAATATTCCGAATGCTGCCAGTGCGACAATTTGCCGCCACAGCGTTTCCACGCCGACCCCCTTCAGAAACAGGCCGCGGACAATTTCGATGAAGTAGCGCAGCGGGTCCAGGTAAGTCAGATACTGCACCGCCAGCGGCATGCTGTCAATGGGAAAAGCGAAGCCGCTTAGCATGAACGCCGGCATGAAGAAGATAAATGATCCCAGCATGGCTTGCTGCTGCGTGTCCGAGACCGTGGAGATGAACAGCCCGCACCCAAGAGTGGTGATCAGGAAGAGCAGGGCGGTGACTCCGAGCAACAGAACGCTACCCCGCAAGGGAACGCGGAAGACCAACAAGGCCACTGTCGTCACCAGCGTGATCTGAACCAGGCCCACAATCGCAAAAGGGAGAGTCTTGCCCAACATCAACTCAATCGGGCGGATGGGTGTGACCATCAACTGCTCCATGGTCCCGATCTCTTTTTCGCGGACAATGGCGAGGGCGGTCAGCATTAAGGTAACAATGGTAATGATGTTGACCAGGATTCCGGGAACGAAGTAGTTGCGGCTGCGCAGATCCTCATTGAACCAGACTCGCGTTTCGGGATTCACCGACGGCATTGCCACTTCGCGCGGCCCGTCACGTCCGAGAGTCGCGATAACTTGCATCTGAAATGACCGTTGCCGCTCGGGCAGGTAGCGAGCGGAGAAGTTGGCGATAACCTGCCTTGCGTAAGAGGACACGACGTTCGCGGTATTCGAGTTCGAGCCGTCCACCAACACCTGCACCTGGGCCGTTTCGCCACGCTCAATGGAGCGCTCGAATCCGGGGAGCACGCGGACCATCAGGTAAACCTCACCGCGATCCACCAGTTCCTGGGCCTCAGCAGCGCTGCCGGGCTGCGCCGTGATCTGAAAGTAAGTCGAGCCTGCGAACTCTTCGGCAAGCTGCCGGCTGGCGACGCTCCGGTCGCCGTCGAGCCAGGCCATCCTCGAGTTCTCCACGTCCAGGTTCACGGCGTATCCGAAGATGATGAGCTGGATTACGGGCGGCCCGAACAGGAAGAATCGCATGCGCGGCTCCCGAAAGGTTTGGCGGATCTCCTTGATGACGATCTCGCGGATTCTCAGCCACATGTCGGCTCCTCAGGCGACCCTCTGTCTCAGGCTGCGCGTCGTGATCGCAAACACGATCAACGCATAGACGAACAAGAAAGCGAACTGCCAGCCGAGAATCTCCATCCCGATACCTTTGAGGAAGACACCCTTGAGAATCGTGATGAAGTAGCGCGCCGGCACGATATACGTGAAGAGCTGGATCGGTTCCGGCATCGTTTCGATCGCAAAGACAAAGCCGGACAGCAGGTAAGCGGGCAGGAATGAACTTACCATGGAAGCCTGATACGCCAGTAACTGAGAACGCATCACGGCCGACAGCATGATGCCCCACAACAGCGCGCCAACCAGGAACACCGCACAGCCGCCAGCCAGAATCAATGCATTGCCGCGCATGGGTACATCGAAGACACCAATGCCGATGACCACCGAGATGACGACGTTCGTGATTCCGACCACCGAGTAAGCCAACATCTTGCCGACCGCCAGTTCCGTGGGACGCAGCGGTGTTGAGAGGACCTGCTCCATGGTTCCCATTTCCCACTCCCGCGCGATGGTCAATGAGGTCAGCAACGAACCGATGATCTGGAGCACAACTGCAATCAGGCCGGGAACGATATAGTTCCGTGATTCGAGTTCGCTGTTATAGAGCACCCGCAACCGCGGCTCGGCGACGGGATTGACACGGCGGCCGGTGCGGCGCTCCTGTTCGGCGGCGCGCAGCTCGAGCGAATGGAGCAGCACGACGTTCTGGACATAGCCGAGTGCGATGCTGGCGGTGTTCGAGTCGCTGCCCTCGACCAGCACCTGCAGGTCAACCTGCTCGGCAAGCACGACCGCTCGGCGCAGAGCCACGACG
>CAYLSS010000735.1:1739-3221 GCA_964385765.1 uncultured Solibacteraceae bacterium | reverse complement strand
GGGACCAGCCGTGTTTGCGTCGGCCCGGGTGAGATGATCGGCATGCGATCGGATTCCAGGTTCACGGCGCCGGAGCCTGAGTTGGCGCTGGTCCTGGGCTCGGGCGGGTCGATTGTCGGCTATACTCTCGCCAACGACGTCTCGGCATGGGACATCGAGCGAGAAAACCCGCTGTACCTGCCGCAGTCGAAGGTCTACGACAAGTGTTGTTCGCTCGGACCGGTGATTGTGACGCCGGAGGACATCGAAGATCCCTATGACCTCGAAATGACCTGCACAATTACCCGCGGGGACCGAACCGTCTTTGAGGGAAGCGCCTCCACCGCCCGGATGAACCGCAAGTTCGACGAGTTGGTCGGCTACCTGATGCGGTCAAACGCGGTGCCACGCGGGTCGGTGCTGCTTACGGGGACGGGAATCATCGTGCCCGAGGAGGCGGCTCTTGCCCCGAACGACGTGTGCACCATCGAGATCCCGGAGATCGGCGTTCTCTCCAACACCGTCGTCACTGTTTAGGAAGAAGATCGGGCCCGCGTGAGCCCGCTCAAACCATCTGAACCCTGTCTGACAGGGATCCGGCCCGGTTCCGGTCCAACCTCTGAATTCAACGCCAAGGTCTTTCCAAACGGACCGATAAGCATCACTTAGTCAGGGCTTGTCGGTCATGAAGTCCAGGAGTCACGCCATTTTCATTTGCATCCTTTCGGTTTTCGCCGTTGCCGCGGTGGAGGCGGAAGCGCAAACCGGAGCGAAGGACGGGGTCGAATTGCCGGCAGCGATGGTGGTTGTCCGGGATGCGTCCTGGACGATGGATGTTCAGGGCTATGGAATCATGCAATACGGCCGGAAAACGATCGGCTCGACGCCCACTGCATCCAGCTTCGACCTGGGCATAGGGCGACTGGCGGCGAGCGGCGTTTTTCTCGACCCCCGGCTCAGCTATCTGGTGCAGCTTCACGGATCCACGTCCGGGGATGGGGCGTGGGTCCGGCTGCTGGACGGAATCGTCAGTTTCCGACCGAATTCGCACTGGCAGATCACGGCGGGCAGGACGGTGTTGCATCACACCTTTCAGATCACCACCGCACCGGCTAACTGGCTCATGACGGGACCGGCGTCGGCCGAGCTTGCTTTCGGTTTCTGCCGGTCGCTCGGCCTTCAGGTCGCCCACAATCGTGGCCGGCTGACGGTTCGCGCGGCGGCCGTCAATAGCATTCGCGGTCTGGACTCGAAGAACTTCTGGGATACCAGTGGTCCGATGGCCTGGCTGGGGAGGGTGGAGATCGACGTGATGGGCCACTACGGACACGTCGAGTCCTCGCCGGAGCCGATTGGACGCCCACAGTGGTCGATCGGCATGGCCGGCGGCTACAACCCGACCGCGGAGGCTTCGGCCCATCACAACGTCTTGCCGGGGGACCGGAACCTTACGATGACGGTCGATTCCGGTTTCCGGTACGGCCGCGCCAGCATGCAGGCAGC
>CAYLSS010000735.1:0-1729 GCA_964385765.1 uncultured Solibacteraceae bacterium | reverse complement strand
CTTTATGGCCGGCGCATCCGGTACGCGACGGCGAGATCCGGGCGGGATCGGGATTGGGGCGCGTACGGCCAGGCTGGATACTACATCGTCCCGCGCAAGTGGGAAGTGGCCGGCCGCTTCTCGACCATCGAGCTGGCGGGACCGAACCACCCGCGGGTCACCGCCGATGGCGAGGCATACACAGTTGGCCTGAATCGCTATTTCAGAGGACACGGCCTGAAAGTGCAATTCAACTACAGCTTCCTGCACCAGGAGACCTTCGAAGGGCCTCGGCGCTGGGACCGAGACCTGCGAATCAGCACTCAAATCTGGCTGAAGCCGGGCCGCTAACCCCCGTTCGAAAGTCTACGACCGAGGTTGCCTTCAGCCTCACCACCCCGCTGGTCCGGGAGCGACGGATCAACCCTCCTGCGAGAGGCAAAACTCGCCAAGAACTTAACGTATTGTTTTTCAGATTGATACAAAAAATTGTTGGCACTCCTTGGAAGAGTGTGCTAATAATAGGAGTCGGGTCGCGCGAGTCCTTCGCCCGGCCTAGTAAACGAAAACATTGACACTGTCTATAACCATTGGAGGGTTACAGTAATGAAGATTCGTCCGCTCAATGACCGGGTGGTCGTGAAACGCCTGGAAGAAGATGAAGAAAAGACCTCGGGCGGCATCTACATTCCTGATTCGGCGAAAGAGAAGCCTCAGAAGGGAGAGATTGTTGCCGTTGGCGCGGGGAAGAAGACCGACGACGGCAAAGTCATTTCCCTTGACGTGAAGGTCGGCGACAAGGTGCTCTTCGGCAAGTACTCCGGAAACGAAGTCCCTATGAAGATCGACGAGAAGGAATGCTTGATCATGCGCGAGGATGAGATTCTCGCCGTGCTGGAAGATTAGCCCGGTCCCTAGCCGGATCATGAGATTCAGGAGTAAAAGTATATGCCTGCGAAAGAAGTTATTTTTAGCGAGGAATCCCGCCAAGCGATCCTGAGTGGCGTAAACCAGTTAGCCAACGCTGTCAAGGTGACACTTGGCCCGCGGGGTCGCAACGTTGTGTTGGAGAAGAAGTTCGGCGGTCCGACGATCACGAAGGATGGCGTCACCGTCGCCAAGGAGATCGAGCTCAAGGACCCGCACGAGAACATGGGCGCGCAAATGGTGCGCGAGGTGGCCTCGAAGACATCGGATGTGGCCGGAGACGGGACCACGACGGCGACGCTGCTGGCCCAGAGCATCTTCCGTGAAGGTGTGAAGGCCGTGGCTGCCGGCGCCAACCCGATGGCCCTGAAGCGGGGGATCGAGAAGTCAGTCGAGGCGGCTGTCGATGAGATCCAGAAGGCGTCCAAGCCGGTGTCCGGCGAGGCCATCGCGCAAGTGGGAACCATTTCCGCCAACGGCGACGAGACCATCGGAACAACGATCGCGGATGCGATGAGCAAGGTCGGCAAGGACGGCGTCATCACCGTCGAAGAAGCCAAGACGATGGAGACGGAGCTCGAGACTGTTGACGGTATGCAGTTTGACCGCGGCTATCTGAGTCCTTACTTCATCACCGACGCTGACCGGATGGAGTGCGTTCTCGAGGATCCGTACATTCTGATCCACGAGAAGAAGATCTCGAACATGAAGGACCTGTTGCCGCTGCTCGAGAACATTGCGCGCACCGGCAAGCCGTTCCTGATCATCGCCGAAGAGGTTGAAGGCGAGGCGCTGGCCACGCTGGTGGTCAACAAGCTGCGCG
>CAYLSS010000734.1:0-3231 GCA_964385765.1 uncultured Solibacteraceae bacterium | reverse complement strand
GCTTCGGCGTGGTGATGATTGCGGGCAGCGGGTGGCATCAGCCGCTGGGGTACGACGCCAAGCGGATTGCTACCGGCGGAATTGTGAGCGGCTACGGCAAGGCGCTGGTGGAGGCGGGCTACACTGTGTTTGTGGTGAACCACCGGATGGCGCCGCGGTTCCGTTATCCGGCGGCGCATGAGGATGTGCAGCGGGCGGTTCGGTTTATCCGACATCATGGGGGCGATTACGGGGTTTCGGCCGAGCGAATCGGGGGCGCTGGAGGATCGTCGGGCGGGCATCTGATCAGCCTGTTGGGATTGCTCGATGGGGAAGGTCATCGCGAAGATCGGGATCCGGTTAACCGGGAGAGCGCGAAGCTACAGTGTGTTGTCGCGCGTGCCGCGCCCTCGGACCTTACACGTTTTGACAATGGGTTTGGGGCGATGACAGTGGCGTCCTTTTTGGGAATGCGGCTTCCACGGGGTGCCCGGGAGCAGCGGTCAGAGGAGTGGCGGCTGTATTGGGAAGCATCGCCGATTGCGCATGTATCGGAGGGCGATCCCCCTTTTCTATTGATTCATGGTGACGCCGATGAGGTGGTGCCATATGAAATGGCGACTTCAATGCAGAGCGCGTTGGAGCGTGTAGGCGCACCGACAAGGCTGTACACGATGCGCGGAGCCGGACACGGGGTCCCGGCTGCGGTGATGGCGAAGATTCCCGATTACACCGAAGAGGTGGTCAAGTGGATGGACACCCACTTGCGGCGGTGAACCCAGGTACGCCAAATCCGTCGGGAGGCGAGGCGCGTCGCTCCTGTGCTTTCAAATCGAAGTATCGCTTCTGAATCGGCAACAATACGCTATTCAGCCGTTCTCCGCATCTCCTTTGCCATGTACCGAATCTCCGTCAGCGACCGCTTCATCGCCGCCCAGCCGTACCACGTCGCATAATCCGGATTGGCATGGAACGTTCCCTGGAAGGCCCTCATCCGGTGCTCGAGGTGCATCAGGTGCAACTCGGTCTCGATCGGGGTGGCGGCGTCGTGGAAGGTCAGCAGATCCGGATAGGCGTAAGCATACTCCTCCGGCTTCTCGAGGATGCCATCCTGGTAGAGCCCGGCAACGATTTCGATTGCCTCGGCCATCACGCGATCGGCTTCCCTGATCATCTCGTCGCCCTTGGCAAGCTCCGCGCGGGCAAAGTTCTCCGAATGGCACTCGCTGCACGTATTGAGCATCTTGTCGCGCTCCCGCTGCCAATCCTCTTGGGTCAGCCGCGCGACCTGCGCTTGTTTGACCACCTCGAGCCGCGCGGTCGGGTTCCCGTCGGGATCGAGGACGCCGAGCGCCTTGAGGATTGTTGCGCGGTCGGCGGCCCACTGCTCGTCCTCGGGCATGGGTAAACGCACTGCCAGAAATCCCCACGCCGTCCGGACCTCGTGATTGCCCTCCTGCATGTGGCAGGTCTGGCAGGTGGGAGCGGCCGCGTCTTCATGGAGCGTTCCTGTTTGCTTCAGCAGGAAGCGAACGCCGTGCTTGGAAGAAGAGTACATCTCCCAGTGCGGGTGATCGAATCCCATGTGACAGGTCTGGCAGGCCTGTGGCTGCTGCGCCTCGACCTTCGAGAAGGTGTGCCGCGTGTGGCAGGCGTCGCATGAGGCTACGCCGAATCCAGCGCCGTCCGCCTTGAGCGCTTCAATCTCTTCCTCGGACTTCAGTCCCAGCTTGTGGCAGCCCCCGCAGCCCTTCATGCCCTCGGTCTGCGCCATGGGCTGGTAGTGGAAGGTTGGCATCGCTTTCATGGCCGCCCAGGCGAAGGCGTGCTTGCCCTTGCTGAACTGCTCCACCTGCGAGGGATGACAGTTCTTGCAGGTATCCGGGGTTGGAATGGCGGCTTCCTCGACGTCGGCATTCGTCGTGTGCTCGCCACCGTGACAGGTGTCGCAGCCCACCGCGTTCTCTGCATGTTTGCTGATCTGCCAATCCGTCGTGATTCCCGGAGTAACGGTCTTGTGACATTCAACACACGTTTCGGCGCTGGCGACGGTGAGGGCGAATAAGAAGAGCGAAAGGGTTCTGCAGGTCATGAGTTTTTCCGGCGTCTCTGACTTGATTAGCCAGCCGCACAAATTGTATCAGCTCGACGAGAGTTTCCCCGTGACGCCGGTCACAGACACGACGGGTGATCCGAGCCTGGTTTCGACGGTCTACGCACGACGACCTCGCGCTCCTCGTCGCCGGTTCGCTGCAGTTCGATCTCGATCCGGTTTTCCGGCCAGTAATCCGGAAAGCGCTCGCCCCATTCCACCAGCATGACGGCTTCCCGGTCCAAGAGTTCCTCCAGGCCGAGTGTTGCGATTTGGGCGGGCTCGTCGAGGCGGTAGAGATCTATGTGGTAGACACGCACCGGATCCCCGTACTCGTGGATCAGCGTGAAGGTCGGACTGGTGACCTCTTCCGGGTCGGCGGCGCCGAGTCCCTTGACGATGCCCTTGGCGAGGGTCGTTTTGCCCGTCCCCAGATTTCCGATCAGAAGGACGACCGCGGACGCCGCCAGGCGCCGGGCAAGAGACTCGCCCAATGCGATGGTTTCCTCCGCGGAGCAGGTTCGATGGAGTCCCAGTTCTGGCGCCCTCATGCGACCAACAGGTTAACAGACAAACTTCGCTTCTTCCCCAAGAGCGAGGGGGTGTCTCAGCGCGTGCCGCGTTTCTCCATGAGTGTGGCGGCGAGGCCTTGCGCTGCGTTGTTCACCATCGCCCCGTCGGAGCCGCAGGCCAGAAAACGGAAGCCGAGTTCGTAGAAGCGATCGAACATGTCCGGCCTGGGCATCAGAACCCCGGTCGATTTGCCGTGGTTCGCCGCCGCCGCGGCGGTCACTTCGAGTGCCTGCTGGAAATCGGGATGGTCGAACTGCCCCAGAATTCCGAGGCTGGTGGAGAGATCCAGCGGACCGATAAAGAGGACATCGGCTCCGTCCACCGCGGCGATCTCCTCCACGTTCCGCACCGCTTCGGTCGTCTCGATCTGCACCACGCCGAGAAGGATCTTCTGGTGGGTATCGACATACTCGCGGAACCGGCCGCCGAAACCCGCCGCCCGGTTCATGGACGCCACACCGCGAACGCCCGCCGGCGGATAGCGAAGGGCCGCCGCGCACGCCGCCGCCTGCTCGGCGGTATCGACTCGGGGAAACATGAGTCCGTGAGCGCCGAGGTCCAGAACCCTGTGCGACCGCTGCCTGGCG
>CAYLSS010000733.1:567-3231 GCA_964385765.1 uncultured Solibacteraceae bacterium | reverse complement strand
CGCTACGGATTCACCGGAACCACCACCCGCGCCGAAAGCCCCGGGCGGATCCGCGGTGTCGGATTCGCGAATTCCACCACCGTGCGGTCCACCGTCATCTCGGTGATTGTCCCTTCGAACGCCTCGTTGGGGACCTCGGCGACATACACTCGCACCGACTGGCCGGGATGCATGAACGTCATCTCGGCGGGCGACGGCTCGAGGATCACCTGCATTCGCGACAGATCCACTGCAATCAAAAAGAGAGCTTCCATGCCCGGATGGACCCCTTCTCCCTGTCCCGCCGCCATGCCCGTCACAATGCCGCTCACCGGTGACATGACATCGGCGGCGGCAAGATCCTCGGCGACCTCCTCGATCATCCGGTTGAGCTCTTCCACTCTCCGTCGCGAGGCGTCAAGATCGATTTGAGCGGCCTCCAGCCGGCTCTGCGCCTGGCGGGCCGCCGCCTCGACGGCTTCGTATTCCTTCCGAACATTTTCCAGATCCGCCTGCGCCTTCTGGTAGACCATTCGCGGCGTTGCTCCCTGCCGGTAAAGATTCCGCTGGCGGTCGGCTTCCCGTCGCGCCTCGTCGTAAGCCTCGCGAGCCCTCGCCAGATCGGCCCTCGCCCGCGACTCCTCCAGGCGGGCGGCGATGAGCTGGCTTTCGAGCGCATTTACCTGCCCCTCGGCGTCCTTCAGATCTTCCTGCATGAGCTGCAATTCGTCGTTGAGCGCGGTGTTCTGGATTCGCGCCAGCAGCATGTTTTCATGGACCTCGTCGCCAACGTCCACCATCACCATCTCCAACACCCCTTCGATCGGCGCCGGAATCGCCACTACATTGCCGGCGGCCAGGATACCAGACAGGCTGATCTGCTCCAATCGCGGCGGCTCGACGGCCGCGGTTTCCTGCGAGCCGGCCGGAACCCGCTGGTCCAACCAGATGGAAACAGCGCCCGCCCCCGCTCCGATGAGCAGTGCCAAGACGGCCATCAGTATCCAGAATCCCCGCATTCTTCTGCAATCAGTCTAACTACACTCGTCTGTGCATGTGGATCGGCCTTTCGTATATACTGCCGAACGTAGGGAAAGGCGACTGGAAAGATGCGACAGTTACGGCTTGGCGATGATATCGATGACTACTGTGTCAAGTGCAAGCGACTCACAAATCACGTGATCGTGGCGTTCATGGAAGAAGACCCCGCCAAGGTGCGTTGCCGTTCCTGCTATCACGAGCATGAGTTCTTGAACGAAGAAGCGCCCCCGAAAAAAACCCCGAAAAAGGCATCCTGAAGCTCCTCCCAAGGCCAATCCCTTCACCGCCCGCGGCGGTTGTAACACCGAAGTTCTATCCTGGAGGCATGGACCTGCCGGATACTCCGGCCGCCCGTCTCGCCCTCGACGTGACCCTCAAGCTGCGGGATGCCGGCCATCGCGCCTTCCTGGTCGGAGGCTGCGTCCGCGATATACTCCTCGGCTTTTTGCCGAAAGACTTCGACGTCGCCACCGACGCCACTCCGGACGTCTTGCGCGCGCTGTTCCCGAAATCCGATCCTGTCGGCGCCCATTTTGGCGTCGTGCTGGTCAAGGACACCGGCTTCCATGTCGAGGTGGCCACATTTCGCAGCGACCACGCCTACCGGGACGGCCGTCGCCCCTCCGCGGTCAGCTTTGAAGAAGATCCGCGCGAGGACGTCCTCCGGCGCGATTTCACCATTAACTCCTTATTGCTCGATCCGGTTAGCGGAAATGTCATCGATTACACGGGTGGCCGGCAGGACCTCGACCGTCGCATCGTCCGCAGCGTCGGCGATCCCGGTCTGCGCTTCGCCGAGGACCATCTGCGCATGCTGCGCGCCATCCGTTTTGCCGCTCGCCTCGGCTTCTCCATTGAACCCGGCACGCTCGAAGCCATTCGCCGCCTGGCGCCGCGCATCCGGAAGGTCTCCGCCGAGCGTATCCGCGACGAGTTGGTCCGCATCCTTACGGAGGGCGGCGCAAGGCGGGGCTTCGAGCTGCTCCACGAATCGGGTTTGCTTGAACAGATCCTGCCCGAAGTGGTGGCCATGAAGGGCGTCCAACAGCCGCCGCAGTTTCATCCCGAAGGCGATGTCTGGACCCATACCCTGCTAATGCTCGAGGCCATGCGGAACCCCTCGCCAACGCTCGCCCTGGGCGTCTTGCTTCATGATGTCGGCAAACCGCCGACCTTCCGCGTGGCCGAACGCATCCGCTTTGACGGCCACCCCAAGGTGGGCGCCGACATGGCCGTTCAGATCATGCGGCGCCTGCGATTCTCCAGCGACGAGATCGCCCGCGTGGAGTCGCTTGTCCGCCAGCATTTGCGCTTCATGAACGTCGGGAAAATGCGAACCAGCACCCTCAAGCGCTTCCTCCGAACACCCGGCTTTGAAGAGCATCTCGAACTCCACCGCCTGGACTGCCTGTCAAGCCATCGCCAGTTGGATAATTACGAATTCGTCAGGCAAAAGCTGGAGGAATTCTCGCAGGAAGAACTCAAGCCCCCTCCCCTCATTACAGGCCGGGACCTCATTGATGCCGGATACACTCCCGCTCCCGCCTTTAAGACCATGCTCCGGACGGTGGAAACAGCGCAACTCGAAGCGCGAATCGCCTCCCCTGAAGAGGCGCTGCGGCTGGTCAAATCTCGCTTCCGGCC
>CAYLSS010000733.1:0-557 GCA_964385765.1 uncultured Solibacteraceae bacterium | reverse complement strand
CGGCCCCCTGATGGCAAGCCCATCGATCAAGCTAAGCAGGACGATACGTAAACACCATGTACAGAATCAGGGCGACCATCAAAAAGAGCGAAGAGGCAGCGATGAATTCGAAGAGGATCACCTTCCGTTCATCCGGGTCCGAATGATCTCTTCTCGACAGGTTGACCATCGAACCTCCCTCCCTTCCTGTTCTTGCCTCAACAGTACGCCTCGTTTAGCCGGACTGTCAAGCGCCTGCTGCCTGGCAAACCGGCTGGCTGGAAGGAAGGGATTCAGTCGAAAATCACCGTTTTGTTTCCGTAAACGAGAATACGGTGCTCGACCCACCACCGAACCGCTCGCGACAGCACCGCTTTTTCGAGATCGCGCCCCTTCTGGACCAGGTCGTCAATCTGATCGCGGTGCGAGACGCGGGCCACGTCCTGCTCGATGATCGGGCCGTCATCGAGCACTTCGGTAACAAAGTGACTGGTGGCGCCGATCAGCTTGACCCCCCGTTCATGGGCGCGATGATACGGCTTCGCCCCGCTGAAGGCCGGCAGAAACGAGTGGTGGAC
>CAYLSS010000732.1:0-3239 GCA_964385765.1 uncultured Solibacteraceae bacterium | reverse complement strand
CCGGCGAATTCTCGGGTGCGGATGCACTCGGGTTGGCCTGGGTTCCCGTAATGGCGCCGGCGGGCTGGCCGGCAAGCAGGATCTTGCTATTGCCCGGTACGTCGATTTCGGCCGCGGGCGAGAAAGGCGCGGCAAGGACCTGGGCGTAGATGACGCCTCGAAGATCCTGCGCGAACGGACCGGCGCTGATTCCGATGAAGTACGCGCCGGAAGGCAGCGTCTGCGCCTCCAGTGTCCAGATCCGGGAATCATCCGATTCCGTTACCGAAATGTCAGCGGTCACGCCGCCGGAATCAATAGCGACGTCGGCGTCTCGTCGCAGGTGGAAGGCAAGCGTTCCTTCCGGACGGAGCGTGGTTACGCGGACCAGGAGCCCGGCTGCGTCCTGGGGAACGTCAATCCTGAATCCCTGATCCCCGTTGAAGAGCGTCGATCCACCCTGGGCTGGAAAGGAGAAAGGCGCCGGAACGCCGGTCGAAAGGATCGTCTGGGCTAACGCAAGGTGAGCCGGCAGGCATAGTGACAAAAGAAGTACAACTCGAAACAAGGATCCCCCCTGAAAGTAGATGGTTTGTGCGGCCACCACCCAGCGGCCACACCACATTGTAAGAAATACCTGTTTCGGATCACAAACCAGACGCGGGGCAGCATTGAATGAGAGGCGTAGCTACGGTCTCGCTGGACAAACGGGCTTCCCCGGGGCGGCAATCGCATTACACTGAGAGGGGATCCATGAACTCGTTCCAGATCATCCAGCCGAAGCCCGTCAAGGATCCCGTCTGCGGCATGGAGGTCGACCCCGACCAGTCGGCGGGATCGCACACACACGACGGGACGACGTACCATTTCTGCTCGATTCACTGCTGGGGACGCTTTCGTACCAATCCTGAGAAGTATGTTGGCGAACGAGAGCCGGAGGAAGCCCGGCCCGGCGCCGAACACACGTGTCCGATGCATCCCGAAGTGGTCCAGATCGGCCCCGGGAGCTGTCCGAAATGCGGCATGGCTCTCGAACCCAAAGAAGTAACTTTCGAGAGCGTGGCCGACCGGGAGAACCCGGAACTGGCAGACATGTCGCGGCGGTTCAAGATCAGCCTCCTGTTCACCGTGCCTGTCTTCCTGCTGGCAATGTCGGAGATGATCCCGGGCCGGCCAGTACAGAAGCTGCTGCCCGGCGCGATCTTCAACTGGCTGCAGTTGGTGCTGGCCACGCCGGTGGTGGTGTGGTGCGGAAAGCCGTTCTTCGAACGCGGCTGGGCGTCGATTGTGAATCGCAGCCCGAACATGTTTACGCTGATCGCGATCGGCACCGGGGCGGCCTACGTCTATAGCGTGTTAGCTACTGTCGCGCCGGGTATCCTGCCGGCCGAGTTTTTGGAGCATGGCAGAGCTTCGGTCTACTTCGAGGCAGCCGCTGTGATCACCGGCCTCGTCCTGCTCGGCCAGGTGCTAGAGCTACGGGCGCGCGAACGCACCGGCGATGCGCTCCGCTCGCTTATCGACCTGGCTCCGAAGCAGGCGCGGATTCTCAAGGACAACGAAGAGGTCGATGTGCCGCTCGAGTACGTGATCGCCGGCGACCGGCTGCGGGTGCGGCCCGGCGAGAAGGTACCCGTGGATGGCGTGGTCGAGGAAGGTTCGAGCGCGGTCGACGAATCCATGGTGACCGGAGAGCCGATCCCCGTCGAGAAATCGCCGGGAGATCAAGTTACCGGCGGCACGGTGAACGGGGCCGGAGGATTCACCATGCGCGCCGAACGTGTCGGGTCCGATACCCTGCTCGCCAACATTGTGAAGATGGTTAGCGAGGCGCAGCGCAGCCGGGCGCGAATCCAGCGGCTAGCCGATATCGCGGCTGCTTACTTTGTCCCGACGGTGGTGCTCGTAGCGATCGTGACGTTCATCGTCTGGGCAATGTTCGGCCCCGAGCCCGCGCTGGTCTACGCGATGGTGAACGCCATCGCCGTCCTCATCATCGCCTGCCCGTGCGCGCTGGGACTCGCCACGCCGATGTCCATCATGGTCGGAAGCGGGCGCGGCGCACACGCGGGCGTGCTCTTCCGGAACGCCGAAGCGCTCGAGGTGATGGAGAAGGTCGACACGCTGGTGGTAGACAAGACCGGAACCCTCACCGAGGGACAACCGCGGCTGGTCGCCATCGTTCCGGCCGGTGAAACCAGTGAGTCCGATCTTCTGCGCGCCGCGGCGAGCCTCGAGCAGGCCAGCGAGCATCCGCTCGCCGAAGCCGTGGTCGCGGCCGCGCGGGATCGTGACCTCGAGCTCATGCCGGTCGAGGAGTTCGGCTCCAAGACCGGTCAGGGCGTTACCGGTACGGTGCGGGGTAAACCGGTGATGCTCGGGAACAGGTCGATGTTCGCCGAGTCCGACATCGACGTCGGCAGTCTTGAGGAGGAAGCCGAGCGCCTCCGGAAGGAAGGGCAGACCGTCGTGTTCGTCGCGATTGACGGCCGGCTCGCCGGGCTGCTCGGGGTGGCCGACCCGTTGCGCGAGACAACGCCCGGCGCCATCCGTTCACTGCGTGAGTTGGGTGTCGAGATACTCATGGTCACCGGCGACAATCGAACCACCGCCGCCGCGGTCGCCGAAGAGCTGGAGATCGATCGTGTTGAGGCCGAAGTTCTGCCGGAGCGGAAGATCGAGGTAGTTCGCGAGCTCCAGCGGGAGGGTCGCAAGGTGGCGATGGCCGGAGACGGCGTGAACGACGCACCGGCGCTGGCGCAAGCCGACGTGGGTATAGCCATGGGAACCGGGGCCGACGTGGCCATGGAGAGCGCCGGCGTAACCCTGGTGCAAGGCGACCTGAGCGGTGTGGTGCGCGCCCGCAGCCTGAGTAAGGCCGTGATGCGCAACGTGCGCCAAAACCTGTTCTTCGCCTTTTTCTATAACTCCGCCGGCATCCCGGTCGCCGCGGGCGTGCTCTATCCCTGGCTTGGCCTGCTGCTGAGTCCTATGGTAGCGGCGGTGGCGATGACCTTCAGTTCCGTCTCGGTGATCTCGAATGCCCTGCGGCTGCGGCACGCGAACCTGTGACACGGTCTGCTTCCGATTCACAACCGGCTGTGGCGCGGCGCCGCCACACATGGTAACGTTTGCCGGCAACGCGGTTCCACCACATCAGAAAACCGGTGACAAAGAGGACGCCCGGCGTCAAGCCTATCAGGAGCCAGAGAGCTTTCGACCACACTCCTCCCCATCTACCAAAGTGGACCGGGCCGAAC
>CAYLSS010000731.1:2026-3240 GCA_964385765.1 uncultured Solibacteraceae bacterium | reverse complement strand
CGGCTCCAACCGGACCTTGTGATCGTTGATCTGCGGTTGCCCGAGATGAACGGCCGCGACGTCTGCAAGCAGCTCCGGGAGTCTCAGGTGACAACGCCCATCGTCGTGCTCAGCGCGGTGGGCGACGAGGTTGACAAGGTGCTGCTGCTCGAGATGGGCGCGGACGATTACGTCGTGAAGCCGTTCGGCACGCGGGAGCTGCTGGCGCGCATTCGGGCCGTGCTGCGGCGCAGCGGAGCCGATGCCAATAAAGTGCTGCGGTTTGCGGAGGTTGCTGTGGACCTCGAACGCAGAGTTGTCACTAAGGCCGACGAGGCAGTCAAGCTCACCCGGGCAGAATACAATTTGTTGACCTATTTCCTGAACCACCCCGATCGGGCGCTGAGCCGCGATCAGATTCTGAATGCCGTCTGGGGCTATGAATCCTACCCCACTACTCGTACAGTGGATGCTCACATCGTGCGGCTGCGCCAGAAACTCGAGCCGGAACCCAACACTCCGCGGCACTTTCTCACGGTCCACGGCGTTGGGTATCGATTCGTGCCGTGAAACAGGGAGGCCAGAACGAGCGCTTGAGGTTGTTGATTGTGGTCGACGACAGCGATTCGGCGGCCATTGCGCTGGAAATCGCCCTCGAGGGTCTCGGCGGTGTCGAGTTCGTTCGGTTTCGCCGGGCCGAACCGGCGCTGAAACGCATCCAACAGGATTCGAGCGGGAATTGCTGCGCGCTGGTGACTGACCTGAGTATGCCTGGCATGGACGGCTTCGAACTAATGCGGCAGGTCCGCCGGATACGCGCCTCCAAGGGCTTTCCAATCATTGTGGTCAGCGGCGATGATGATTCCGATACCCTTGCGCGAGTACAACAGTTGGGCGCCAGTGCATTCTTCAGTAAGCCGTTCTCGCCGGTCGAAGTCCGACGAACTCTGGAGACTCTCCTTGATGAAAATGAGAAGCCGAATTTTGCGGTTTGATACTGGATGGCTATGGAGCTTGATGACTGGGGTTCTGCTGGCTCCGCCACTTTCCGCCACCGACGGTCCCTCCATGCAGGCGATCCTCGAGCGGATCGAACGTCTGGAGGAGCACAACCGGACCCTCAGTGAAGAGGTGCGGACTCTGCGACAGGCGGTGGCGACACTTCAGGCGTCCGCACCCGCGAAGGCGGTCGGACAAGTTCCCCCAGGCGAGCCCACCATCGAGGAACGCCTCTC
>CAYLSS010000731.1:0-2016 GCA_964385765.1 uncultured Solibacteraceae bacterium | reverse complement strand
GTTGCCGAAGCGCGGGTGGAAGAGCACGCTCAGACGAAGGTCGAGGCATCGCGGCGATTTCCGATTCGCTTCACGGGAATGGCTCTCGCGAACGCGTTCACGAACTCGAAGCACAGTGGGGGGCAGGCCCACCCCACAATCGCCTCCGCCGAAGCCGGGCGGAACACCGCTGGCGGAACCCTGCTGCAGTCGGTCATCGGGCTCGAATACCGTGGCCCGTCGCTGCCCGGCGGCGGTACAGCCAGAGGCTCGATTTTCATGGACTTCTACGGCGCGTCGAGTCGCGGTTACGTCCGACTGCGAACCGGCGCGATCCACTTCGACTGGCAAAACACCAGCTTCATGATCGGGCAGGAGAAGCCGATCATCTCGCCTCGCGAGCCGAACTCCCTGGCGCAGGTAGCCACCTCTCCACTAGCCAACGCCGGGAATCTGTGGTACTGGCAGCCGCAAGCGCGGCTCGAGCGGCGCTTTACTCTCGGTGAGTTCACCAAGTTCCGCGCCCAGGCGGGTGTTTACGAGATGCGCGAAACTCTCGCCATGGCGCCGCCCGAATTTGCCGCGACCCTGGAACCCGCGCGACCGGCATTCCAAGGACGGTTCGCTCTCGAGCACCGGCCATCGCGAGACGTGGCATTGGAAATCGCACCGGGCGTTCATGCCTCCACCTCCCATATCGCCGGCGCCTCCGTGCCTTCGCGTCTGCTTTCGGCCGATTTTCTGCTGCGCCCGACTCGGGAAGTCGAATTCACGGGAATGATCTTTCGAGGCAAGAACATCGCCGGCATGGGAGCGCTGCGGCAAAGCTTCCAGATCATCGCGCCAGGTGTGGTCAACCCTGTCGCCAGCACCGGCGGCTGGGTGCAGTTGACCTATCTCGCCACCGACCGCATCACGCTCAACCTGTTTGGCGGTCAGCAGGATGACCGCAATTCCGATCTTCCCCCCGGTGGCATTGGCAAGAATCAGGCTTACGGCGCCAATATCATGTTCCGAGTTGCGCCGAACGTGATTCTCTCCCTCGAGAACCTGCGCACCTGGACCACTTACGTTGGCGAGGGAACTCGCCGGAATAACCACTATGACCTGGGTATCGCGTATTTGTTTTAGCATCCTGCTCGTCCTCCCGGGCTGGCCTTTATCCCGAGTGGCGGTGACTGGCGCGGTGGAGTTGATCGATTCCGCCGACAGCACCCGAAAGAACGGTGACCGTAGTGGTGTCGTCGTCTGGCTGGAGCCTCTTTCCGACACCCCCTCGCCGGTGACGGACCAGCCCCGAACCGCGACGATTCTCCAGAAAAAGAAGCGCTTCATTCCTCACGTGCTGGCGATCCAGGTGGGAACGGCCGTGGATTTCCCGAATGACGACCCGATCTTCCACAACGCATTCTCTAACTTCGACGGGCAGATCTTCGATATTGGACTCTATCCGCCCGGTACCAGCCGGCGCGTGAGTTTCCACCGGCCGGGCATCGTGCGCGTCTTCTGCAATATCCATCCCATGATGAGCGCGGTGATTGCCGTTGTCCCGACCCCCTGGTTTGCGACCAGCGCCGCCGATGGCGCTTTCGAGATTGCCCTCATCCAGGGCCCAATCTCCGGATTCGTATTGAGCCGCCACGGCAACAGCGTTAGACGGATGATCCGTAAATCCGGCGATAATCGTTTTTCCCGTACTTTTATCACCAGACCCTCTATAACATCGTGCCAGACGCACAATTGCCATTTCAGCCTGTTTTGAATAGGAATGTTCGTTGATGATCTGTAGGTAAAGCGGGATAGCGTCGTCAAATTTTTTGTCGGTTTGAAGCTGGTGCGCCTTGGTAAACAAATTCAATGCAACGGAATCAACCGGCCCGGCGTTATCCATCTCCTCGCTTTCGTTGGTCTCAGCCAATGACTTGGACAACGGTGCATTGATCACCGGGTTTGGGTCCCTGTCTCCCAAAATGGGACTGCAGTAAAAATTACCGTTGATTCTGAGCAAGGTCGTATCCGGATAGGCCTGCCCCCACC
>CAYLSS010000730.1:1109-3245 GCA_964385765.1 uncultured Solibacteraceae bacterium | reverse complement strand
CCAGGCCGAGCACGACCTCGGGCGCCGTCAGCCCGTCGCCCCGCCGGCTCGCGCTGCCCGCGCGGATGGACGTGACCGCGGCCGAGGAGCTGTCCGAGGCGCTGGAGCACCTGCGCGGCACGCCGGTGCAGCTCGACGGCGCCGGGGTGGAGCAGGCGGGCGGCCTCTGCCTCCAGCTTCTCGCCATCGCGGCCAGGCAATGGCGGGAAGACGGGCTGGCCTTCGACCTGGCGGACCCCTCCGCGCCCCTGGCCGAGGCGATCGCGCTTCTCGATCTCGGGCAGGCGCTGTCGGCCGAAGCGCATGAGGAGGCGGGCGCATGCCACTGAAAATATTCATGTCCATGTGCGCATTCAGGCTTACATCCACTGGATTCGCCGTTTCATCTCGTTTCACGCCCCCAACTACCCACGGCAATTGAGGGAAGGCGATGTCAACCGTTTCTTGACGCATCTAGCCGTCGGTGAAAACTCGGCCAAGCGCGTGACGACTCACGCATTTCGCCATTCCTTCGCGACCCATCTATTGGAGGACGGCTACGACATCCGAACCGTCCCGGAACTCTTGGGACACGAGGACGTCCAGACCACGATGATCTACACGCACGTAAGTTATAAACAAAGTGGTTGCCGTCCGGGCCCGTGCCGGCGGTTTCGTCTTAAGCCAACCGCGTCCGGTCTTATCCAGGTCGGCCGAATTATCAGTTGGGCAGCTTGAAGGAGAAAGACTTTCGTATGGCGACATCAACACAGTGGCAACTGGCCCGTGACGCTGCTGAGCGTTACGAGCGAATCCTTGTACCGGCAATCCTTGGACCCGCCGCCCGCTCCCTGGTGGAATGGGCGGACCTACGAGATGGCGAGGCGGTCGTGGATATTGGCTGCGGGACGGGTGCAGCCGCATGGATTGCTGCAGAGAAGGTCGGGGTATCGGGCCGCGTGGCGGGGGTTGACATCAATGCTGGAATGCTCGACGTCGCCCAATCGCTAACTGCTGTTCAGGGAGCCACGATCGAGTGGTTTGAGAACTCCACCTACCAACTGCCGTTCACGGAAGAGGAGTTCGACGTGGCGCTCTGCGCCCAAACACTTCAGTTCCTAGAAGACCGGCGACAGGCCCTTGCAGAGATGTACCGTGTGCTTAAACCCGGTGGCCGCGCCGCTGTGAGTCTATGGTGCGAAATTCGAGAAAGCCCCTACTTTCATCTGCTGGTGGAAGCGGTCACGAAGCATATTGGTGCCGAAACAGCCGCAGGGTTGCGCGCTGCCTTCGGCCTTTCCGATTTAGAAGTCACCCGTGCCCTTCTGACAGGGGCCAGATTTCAAGACATCAAAACGACCGTGAGGGAGCTCGACCTCGAGTTGCCGAAGCCACAGGACTTTGTGCCGTTGCACGTAAGCGCAACGCCTATGTCCACTGGCTTCTATGCCGCATCGGAAGAGGCTCGACGCGCGGTTATACACGACGTCTCGGAGCATCTATCACCGTACGAGACAGGCCATGGGATCGTGGTACCGTTTAGAACGCTCCTTGTGATGGGCGTGAAGTGATGACGCCGCCCAACAAGGCGCTGCGGGATGTTCACGCTGGTGGCGATGGTTCGGGGGAAGGCGACGTACGTTCAACTGGCGGGACCTTTTCTCCTGCTGGTCGGCGTTCCTGTCTACTTCTCGGGCAGCTACCTTCGGACTCACCTTGACTCATCGAGTGCCCTGCTTTTCTGGATACCAGCCGTTCTCGGAGCGATCTGTGGCGCCATCGCTGGCTACGGCGTGAAGGAGTCCGCCTGATGTTTCTGCTTCACCGCTCCAGGCACCACTTTCAAGGAGGCACCTGAGTGAAACACATCATCCGGTGCGCCGCCGGATAGGGTCCGCTACGCGGCGTGCTTCGGGACTTCACCGTCGATGACGGATTCGGGAGCCGGACGCACTGCGGTCCGGGGTTCCCCTCCCATGAGCACCGCCAGCCAGCGCATATCCGGCGAGCTCTCCAGGGAGATCTTGATCGCCATGGTGAGCGGTACGGCCAGAAACATGCCCACCGCGAAGGCAAGCGTCGCTGTCAGGGCCAGCAGCACCGGAAGCGACAGCAGAGCCCAGCCCACCGAGATGCGATAGTAAACCATCAGCCCGG
>CAYLSS010000730.1:0-1099 GCA_964385765.1 uncultured Solibacteraceae bacterium | reverse complement strand
ATCCATCCCCATGCCAGCAGGGAGGAGAAAACAACCAGCGGCGAAAGTCCGAGATGCCGGCCCATGACTCGCGGTTCCACCACGTTGCCCATCACCAGGTTCACCAGTAGATAGCCGCCGGCCACCAGCAGCGCCTTGGTGAGGCCGAACTGAACCAGCGCGAGCAAGATGGGAGGCAGGGCCGCGACCACCGAACCGAGGGTCGGAATGTAGTTGAGAACGAACGCCAGGGTCCCCCATAGCAGTGGGAAATCCAGGCCGAGGGCGGTGACCCAGATTCCAGCGCCGAGCCCGGTCGACGCACAGATGATTGTCTTCAAACCCAGATACCGCTCCACATTGCCGGCTATCTCCCGAAAACGCTGAATGGATTGCGTCGACACGCCGAAAGCAGTCTGTAGCTTCGGCTGAAAACCGGAGATCTCGAGCAAGGTGAAGCTCACCAGAAGCAGCACGATAAAAGAGCTTCCGAGAACGCCGCCGACCGCGGTCGCCGTGTTGCCGACAAATGAGACGAGCGTGCCCGTGTCGAACGTATTCAACTCCTCGAGCACGCGTTCGGCCAGGCCCCGGTCGTCCAGCCACACCAGCACGGACTCGGCCTGCTGGTACATCCGCTCGCGATAGTTCGGCAGCTCGCGAACGAAGCTGTTCACAGACGTGCCGATCAGAACGCCGGCCACCGCCAGCACGCCGAGTATCAACAAGACGACGGTGATCACGGCGACCACGGACGGAACTCGATGCTTGCGCAGCCAGATCATCAGGGGAGCACTGATGATGGAAACAAAGCCGGCGAACAGCGCCAGGACGACGAGCGGCTGCGCGGCCTTCAACCCGGCAACTATGACCACGAGTGCTGCGGCATTGATCATGACCCGCGGGCGGCGCCGAAACTGGACGGAGGGCTCCATTCACTTCATTCTATCCAGCGCGTTTGATTTCGCCACGGCAGAGTTCGTTCGGCGTTGTTGGAGCTGAACCCTGCAGATGACCCCGCATTGCCGGCACGCATCGGGAACTGCGTCGCCAAACCGGCGCTTCAGCCTGCGAACTCCGCTATCCAAGGCTCGGCCACCTCGTGGGAGAGCATCGACAG
>CAYLSS010000729.1:0-3247 GCA_964385765.1 uncultured Solibacteraceae bacterium | reverse complement strand
CCATTCTACCGTTTTATGCAGCGTCCGACGCCCGAAACCTTCGAACCAGAAACGAGCCCGGATACCTTGGCTACCGCCATCCGTATCGGGGATCCGGTCTCATGGCCGAAGGCCTGGCAGGAGATCGCCGCTTCGGATGGAATGGTTGAACATGTCACCGAAGAGGAAATTGCCGATGCAAAGGCTCAGATCGGTCTCGCCGGCATCGGTTGCGAACCGGCTTCCGCGGCCACGCTCGCGGGCCTCCGAAAACTGACCGCGGCCGGTAAGATCGAACGCACCGCTGATGTCGTCGCAGTTTTGACCGGCAACCTCCTGAAAGATCCCGACTACGTCTATCGCTACCATACCGGCCAGTTGGAAACGATGTCGGGCCAGTTAATCAGGGGCCGGTTTCAAAATCGACCTGTCGTCGTCGAGAACGATGCAGACCGCATAGTTGAGTTACTGTCACATGAGTGGCCGCGCTGAAGACCTCGCCCCGCAAATCCGGTCGCCACGAGCACCGATGACAAAGGGGGACCGTTTACCATCATTCCTGGCACAATTATGGAAAGTCCGCTATTTAAATCCGATTTTCGGATACTATAATTGCATGAGCTGTTGCTTCTTGAGCCTGATAGAATCTCCAGTCTCCATCCCATCGAACCGGACATGAGCCTCCACCGGGAAACTTCGCGCGATTCTCGTCTCTCAATGTTTGTCGGCGCCGGCTGCGGCCTCCTGGCGGTCGTCGTGATTGCAGGCTGGCAGCTTGACAATGGTGCTGCGATCAGGCTGTTTTCTGCTCAGCGCCCAATGGCTTACAGTACTGCTTTCGGCCTTCTCCTTGCCGGCTTTGGACTCATCGCCCTCTCCAGGGGCTGGCGAATCGTACAAGCCGGAGCCGGTTCTCTGCTCGTTCTGAGCTCCATTCTTAATCTGGTTGGATTCTTCCTGCAACGCGACTTACTCCCCTGGCGGTGGTTTTCAGCCGGACGCCCTCCCGGCATCCTGCTCCCAATGGAGGCGGACTCCACGGCCTGCCTGCTTTCGCTCGGCATCATCTTTCTCTGGTCCGCGGCAAAACCTGACACTCATCTGACTACCCGCTTACTCGGTTTCACCGCTACCGGCGTGGCATCCGTCGGCTGCATCCTGCTGATCGGCAACCTCTCTCGAACCACATTGCTGTATGCTCACGGCCGCGCAACGCCGATGGCGTTACACACTTCACTTGCGTTCCTGGCCATGGGTATCGCCCTTGCTGGAGTCGCCTGGCAGCGCGGAACAACTTGCGGCAGCAGACGGATCCGCTGGAGCCCGCTGATTGTATCGTCCGGCGCTCTGGTTGCGGTATTCGGCCTCTGGCAGGCCATGGTGTTCGAGCGGCATCAGAGAATGACCGAGATGATGACCATTGAAGCCCAACATCTCGGCAAATACCTGGCCACCCAAATCAGTAAACAAATCTTGGTATTCCCCCAACAAGCAGTTGCCGCGCCGTTTCTTTTGAATGCTGATGTTTCGACCTGGGATCAGTGGGCTCACCGGGTCTTTCAATCAGCTCCTGGCTATGTGAGTGTCTCTTGGCAAGACCAGGCATGTCGCGTTATCTGGATGCAGGCTGCGCCAGGCTACGCCGCCAGACTCGATCATGCTTCGCCAGATGACAGCGCCAAATGTGAGGAAATCCGCCAGAAAGCAGCACGTGGCACACTGGGAGTCCTCCGGTCCGAGGTGATCGCTGATAGCCCGGATGTGCAGGTCTACGTGCCGGTTCCCACGGCTCTGCGAATTGAAGGCTACGTGGTGGGCACAGTGGACCTCGGGCGGATGCTTGACGCCATCCTGGACAGCGATCCAGCAGCTTCGAGTTTGTCTGTGGCGGTCCTCGATCAAGGACGCGTTGTCTATCGTCACGGAGCTGAATCCTCCAACTCCGAACCGTCGCGGCGTACCTGGGGCCGTCAATACAGCACTCCTTTCTTCGATACTGAGCCTACGCTCGAAGTCCGGCCTTCCGAGAATTGGATGACCTCTAGACGCAGCAGCGTTCCTGAACTGACACTCGCGTTCGGGGTTCTGTCGGCCTTCCTCCTCGGCACTGCGACGTACTTGGCTCAGCGAGCCAACGAGCGGTCACAACAAATAGAGGCCCTGGCAACACAAAGTCGGTTAGCAGAAGAAGAAAGGGATCGCTTCTTCACACTTTCGCTCGACCTCCTCGCGATCATCGACCCGAATGGCAAGTTCCTGCAGATCAACAGAGCCTGGGAAGCAACACTCGGTTTCTCGATGCAGCGCATTCTGGACCACCCCATTTTTGACTGGGTTCATCCCGAAGATCGCTCGGCGATCAAGACTGAATTCGTGAAACTCGCTGCCGGGCGTGATGTCTTCTCGCACGAATGTCGAGTCTGTTGTCATAACGGTTTACATCGATGGCTGCTGTGGACCGGACGGCACTGCCGAGAGACGGGCCTGATTTACGCGGTCGCCAAAGACATCACGGATCGCCGGCAGGCGGAACAACAGATCGAGGAATCTTCCAGGAAGCTCGAGCGTACCAATCGAGATCTCGCCTTGGCCCTCGCCTCGGCAGATGAAGCAGCCAGCGCGAAGAGTCGATTCGTGGCCGCAATCAGCCACGAAATCCGTTCGCCAATCAGCGGCATACTCGGAATGAATGAGCTGCTCCTCGACACGGAATTGAACACCGAACAAGTCCAGTACGCTCAAGCGATCAAAATGTCCTCGGAGTCACTCCTGCGGATTGTGAATGACATCCTTGATTTCTCCAAAATCGAGGCCGGCAAAATGAAGGTGGAGGCGATCGAATTTGGTCCCGTAAGTACGGTGATCGCTGCTGCTAATCTCTTCCTTCCCCAAGCCTCAGCCAAAGGTCTCTCCCTGGAAACCCACATCGATGACAAAACACCCTCATTAGCGATCGGCGATCCCGGACGCCTGCGGCAAGTGCTCATTAATCTCCTTAGTAACGCCGTAAAGTTCACGCAGCAGGGTAGCGTGGTTCTTCGCGTGGACGTGATCGAGCACCGAACCGCCCGATGCTCTCTCCGATTCGCCGTGAAGGACTCCGGAATCGGCATACCGCGGGCCCAGATTCCTCAAATTTTCGAGGAATTCGTTCAAATTGAGACTACTGCATCGAGACGCTTTGAAGGCACTGGACTGGGACTGCCGATTTGCCGCCGGCTTGTCGGAATGATGGGCGGAACCATTCAGTGCACCAGCCGCGTGGGAC
>CAYLSS010000728.1:0-3248 GCA_964385765.1 uncultured Solibacteraceae bacterium | reverse complement strand
TTCCGACGATCGAGGAGTTGGAGGCGGAGTTGAGCGCCGGGCCGGACGTTGAAGATCAGGAGAAAGGAAGCTCCTCTGGATCGGGCACCTGAATGCGCTTCCGTCGCAAGCCCTGAGCCAGCACTCGAAGGAGTCGAATCTTTGTCCCCTTTACGGCGACCGGCGAGCAATTGAATCCCACTACCGGCTCGATCAGGTTGCGCCGCGACAGCTCTTCCCGAAACCACGCCGCCCAATCGGGCAACACTGGAAGCCCGAACCGGACGGACAAGCGGTGCCAAACGGCAAAGTTATGCCTTAACTCACAGTTTCTTCCCCTGGAGGCGCTCGTCAGCAGGGTGCGCGAATGATTCAGGGAGCAGGACCCAATCACGCGGAGATCGGAGTTTGGACTTTCCTGGTCTTGAAGAGGCCCGAGGTTACCCACTCGATCAGGAAGCCGACGATCCCGTACTGCTCAACAAGATCATCGGACTTGTAACTCCTTTATCAAATTCTCTGCTTGAGAGACTCGATAGTCGAGTTGCCGTTACCGGACCGAACAAGAAATGGCCTTCTTTGCAACGAGCATGGAGCGAAAGTGTCGTCTAGTCAGAGAGTGCGATGTCAAGAAGCAAGATTGAGCTGCCCGGAGGACTATCTCCTGTCCATGGAGAGCAGTCCCATTGCGGGAGGACCACAATAGGAGAATTCATATGGATAGAGTAAAGGACAAAGTCATTATCGTCACGGGGGGTGCCGTGGGGATCGGTCATTCCACTTGCACCCTGCTCGCGCAGGAAGGAGCGCGCGTTGTAGTCGCCGACATCCTCGACGAAGAAGGCCAGAAGGCGGCCTCGGATATCCGCGAGGCCAGCGGCAAAGCCACCTACCGGCACTGTAACGTGGCGAAGGAAAACGAGGTCAAGAAAGTCTTCGAGGAAGTCGGCAAGGAATTCGGCCGTATTGATGTGTTGGTGAACAACGCCGGCATCTCCGGCGTGGACAAGCCCACCCATGAGATCACCGAGGAGGAGTGGGACCAGTTGATGGCCGTCAACGTGAAGGGTGTGTTCTTCTGTACGAAACACGTCATTCCTTACATGAGGGAGAACGGCGGCGGAAGTATCATCAACCTTTCATCCATATACGGCATGATCGGCGCGGCCGACATTCCTCCATACCATGCCTCGAAAGGCGCGGTGCGGATCATGACAAAGAACGATGCGCTGCTGTACGCGGCGAACAAGATCCGAGTGAACTCGGTGCATCCAGGTTACATCTGGACGCCGCTCGTGGAGAAGATGGCATCGGAGAGCGACGAAAGCGTAGAGGAATTCCGCAAGCAACTTGATTCGCGGCATCCCATCGGACACGTGGGAGAGCCCGACGACATCGGCTGGGGCATTGTCTATCTGGCCTCGGACGAATCGAAGTTCGTGACGGGCAGCGAACTGGTGATTGACGGAGGGTATACAGCACAGTAGAGATATCGGACTGGAGCGTTGGATGGGGAGGAATGATCCATTCCCCCTAGGATCTCAGCCACCCCTCCACCCAAAGTTGAGTGCCACTTCCTTACTGTCCGAATTGCGCTTCATCAAGGACAACCGCCTGCTTCCGCTTGGCTTCGGCAAGCAGACCGCGCATGAGTACATCGCCGTACGGGGCAATGCAGGCGCGAACGGCGACTTCACCGGCGGAGGCGATCGCATACGCTACTCGATGCCCGTCAATAGCGCCCGCGACCCTTATCGAGTCGACGTCGAACTCCGGTATCAGCCCATCTCCTATCGGTGGGCGAACAATCTCAGACCATACGATTCGATGGAGACCCAACGTTTCACCCGCTACTATTGGGCGATGGGACCGGCATCAGCCGTCCGGCTCGCGTCAGCGCGAACCATCTACACCGCGCCGGTTGACTAGGCCACTCGACCGCATCGGTTCCTCTCATCCCGGTAGCGCAGCCGCGACGGGCGGGATATCCTCGAAGGGTCGAGGGGAATCATGCACAAAATTCTCATCACTTGCCTGATCATCTGTTCCACCGCCGCGCTGACCGTTTGCGGAGGGCAAGGCGCCAGAACCGTGCCCGCCAATACGTGGATGCAGATCGCCCATGACCTGCAGGGCGCGCGACGCGCCAGCTCCTTCCGCTACGTCGACGATAAGGGCTACTTTCTCCTGTGGGGCTTCATGGGGCACGTCACCGAGTTCTACGGCAATCCCGAAGAACCCTGGACGGGCAACACCGAGTATGACGTAGTTGTCTTCGACCCCCGCATCGGTGAGTGGCGCAGCCAGTACCCTCACGACAAAGAGGATGAGTGGGAAGGCAACCCGCCGCCCGTGCATCAATGCGCCTCCTATCAGGGAATCACCACCGGGAGCTACCGGCCTCAGATCAAGGAACGCAACGGAGTCTTGCGTCCGGATCTGAACATCGTCTTTGACCAGGTGGCCTACGACAGCAAGCGGTTGCGCATGATCTACTTCACCGGCGGACGAACCTTCGCCTATGACGTCCTTGAGCGGAAATGGTCTGATGCCGCACCGGGAGCCGAGAGCCCGCCGCCGGTAAGCGGCGGCTCGCTCAGCTACGATCCGATGCACGATGAACTGGTCCTGTTCGGAGGCGGCCACGTCGCCGAGGAAGGGCCGGACGGCGAACTCGTCGGCTACACCGGTACCTGGATCTTCGAATCCGGGCAATCCCGCTGGCGCCCCCTGGACAACGGTCCCGAACCGCCCCCGCGCATGTCCACGCGCCTGGTTTTCGATCACCGGAACAACGTCATGGTCCTGTTCGGCGGAGACGCGCAGAGCCATTATCTTGCCGACACCTGGATCTACGACGTCGAGAAGCGCGAGTGGCGGGAATCGCAGGCCGAGGGCGGGCCGCCGCCCCGGGCCGGACACTTCACCGTTTACGATCCCGGTACCGGCTGGGTCATCATCGGCGGCGGGTACAATCTCGAAGACCTCAGCGACATGTGGGCCTACGATGCCGCGGCCGACAACTGGCGCAAACTCACCGGCAAGGTCCCCATGGGCTGGCATGTCACGGCTGACATCGCGCCCGAGAACAGCTTCATCGTCCTCACCACCGCGACCAAGGCGCAAGACGACACCATGGGCTGCAATGAGATCTATCCGGTGCGGACCACCTACGTCTTCCGAGTGGACCCCGACGGACTCGTGGATGAATCGGTTGTTCCGACGGCGCATCAAAAGATGCCGAGGCGGCCCGCATCGGAAGCGGCGGC
>CAYLSS010000727.1:0-3255 GCA_964385765.1 uncultured Solibacteraceae bacterium | reverse complement strand
GCCGCTCGGAACAACCCGTGTCTTAATTGTAACGGCGCCGCCCTCCGTCGATGCCTGCGCAGCGTTCTCAAGCAGGTTGTAGACGACGCTTTCCATCAGCGCGCTGTCAATCATCACTGGGGGGACCTCCGGCGAGAAGTTCTTGTGGATTGAAACATCGAGCGGCGGCTGGTGATGTTCGAGCTGGGCGATGGCGCGGTCGATCACGTCGTGAAGCTCGGCGGGTCCGCGCTGGATGCGAAGCGGGCGGGCGAAATCGAGGAACCGGGTGATCAGGCTGTTGGTGCGGTCGACCTCGGCGCCGATGATGCCAGCCAGTTCCCGAGCCACCTCGCTTTCCTGGCTGACGTTCTGGCGCAGGATGTCGGCGGACCCCTTGATGGTTCCCAGCGGGTTTCGAAGTTCGTGGGCGAGGCCCGCGGTAAGCTGGCCGAGGGCGGCCAGACGTTCTGAACGGCGGACTTGCGCTTCCGCGCGACGCAAGCTGCGGTTGGCTTCGGCCAGTTGCTCGGCGACGTTTTGATACTCGCGCGCCTGGGAGCGGTTGGCGGCCACCAACTGGTGGGTGAGATAGGCGATCAGGCAGAGAAACAAGACGCGGAGCGAGAGTTCGCGTGTATCGCGGGGCATGAGCGGCAGGTTCTGCCAGTCAATGAACAGCAGGAACGAGAGGTAGGAGAGCGATGCGGCGGCGGTAAACAGGACCGTGCCGAGCGGGCCGCAGGTCGTCGCGGCCGAGACCACGGGAATTAGTAAAATGGGATAGTAGCTGCTCGAAACCCCGCCGGAGACGCCGATGAGCAGGTAGCCGATGACCAGCTTCAGTGAAATGGAGACAATGCGTCCTCGAGGTGTGCGAAGCGCGCCGAGGCGCGGCTCGAGCACTTGCAGAACCGCGAGTGCGAGCAGCAGTTCGATCTCGGCGTCGTTGAGCGAGGGGCTGGCCGCCGCCAGGGCCGATATGAAGAGGAGCCAGGCGATGTCTCCGGGCCGGAGGTAGCGTCCAAACCTGTGGCGGATTGTGCCGGCTAATCCCACGTTGTAATGATAGATCGACGTCATCGCGCGAGGGCGGTTACTCGCGCGCTGAACTGCCAACCCGGACCCGATTGTGCAAAAATGAATTGCGATTCGCTCATGAGTAGCCCGAAACCCTCTGATCCGAATTCCGAGCAGACTGCTCCGGAAGAGGATTCCAAAGAAATCCGTTCTGACGCCCCGGCGACACCTCGTTCGCTGTCGGAGGAAAAATCCCCGGCCGGTGTTCCCGGCGAGCCGAAAGGTCCTGGTGAAGCTGGATCCGAACAGGATGCCGTCGAGGCTTCTCCGGCGGAGGCCGATGAGGACTCCTCATTCGCCGAAATGCTCTCGGAGTTCGAGCAGCAACACCACGGAGGCGAGATCGGCCAGGTTGTGGAGGGCACTGTACTCGACGTGGCCGAAACTGTCGTGATCGTGGATGTCGGGCTGAAACGGGAAGGCCTGCTGCCGGTCGACGAGTTTCGCGATGCCCAGGGCGAGGTAGCCATCAAGCCCGGCCAAAGGGTCCAGGTCACGGTTACGCGGCAGGCGCCGGAAGGCTATTATCGCCTGGCCCGGGCCAAAGTGGAAGTTCCAAAGGACTGGAGCAGCCTCGAGAAGGCCTACGCGGAAGGCAGCGTGATCAGCGGGACCGTGACGGGAGCGATCAAAGGTGGTCTGAGCGTGGACGTCGGCGCGCGTGCGTTCATGCCGGCATCCCGCAGCGGAGTCCGGGAAGCCGCGGAAATGGAGGCGCTTGTTGGACAGGAGATCCGCTGCAAGATCATCAAGCTCGATACGGCGAAAGAAGATGTCGTCGTGGACCGGCGGGCGGTTCTGGAACAGGAAGCGCGGCAGGCTCGCGACCGGCGTCTTGGCGAGCTGGCGCCCGGCATGGTGGTTTCCGGGACCGTGCAGAGCCTGACCGACTTCGGAGCGTTCGTCGACATCGGCGGGGTCGACGGGCTCTTGCACGTGACGGATATGGCGTGGCACCGCGTGCAGAAGCCATCCGATGTGCTGAAGGTAGGGGATGAGATCGAAGTCAAGATTCTGAAGGTGGATCCCTCGAGCCAGCGCATTTCGCTGGGCCGGAAACAGGTCATTCCCGATCCATGGTCGCAGGTTGAAGACAAGTACGAGGTCGGCCAGAGAGTTCGCGGAAAAGTAGTCCGGCTGACCGATTTCGGCGCGTTCGTCGAGCTTGAACTGGGCGTTGACGGAATGATTCACATTTCGGAGATGTCGTGGTCACGCAAGGTCAAGAAACCCGGCGATGTGGTGAAGCTTGGCGAAGTGGTCGAAGTGGTTGTGCTGTCGGTCAACGGGGCCCAGCGGCGGATCGGCCTCGGGCTCAGGCAGGCCCTGGGCGACCCCTGGGAGGATATTGAGCAGAAGTTCCCGGTGGGCAGCGCGGTGGAGGGCAAGGTAGTCAATCTGGCCAAATTCGGCGCCTTCGTGGAGTTGGCCGAGGGCCTGGAAGGCATGATTCATATCGCCGATATCAGTCACGAGAAGCGATTGAACCATCCCAGCGAAGCGCTTTCCGAGGGCCAGGTAGTGAAGGCGATGGTGCTCGAGATTGATCGCGACCGGAAACGGATTCGGCTCGGACTGAAACAGCTCCAACCGACCAGCGCCGACGAATACATCGCCGAGCACCAGGTTGGCGACGTGGTGACCGGGCGGGTGATCGATGCGAAGAAGAAGAGCATCCGCGTGGAACTCGGCGAGGGAGTGGTGGCCACCTGCCGCAAGACCGACAAGAAGGCCGAAGCATCGCGAAAAGAAGAAGAGGGCGATCGCCGGGATCTCTCGGCCCTGACCGAAATGCTGGCGGCCAAGTGGAAAGCCGGCAGTCTGCCCAAGGGAGGCGAAGAGGGCGGTGGCTTGCGTTCGGGACAGGTGCAAAACTTCCGCATCGTCGCGCTGGAGCCGAGCCAGAAGCGAATCGAACTCGAGATCGCCGAGTAGGGCGCTTCCCTCCTGGTGACGCTTTCCAATGCCGCTCGTCTAACAAGCGGTGAGTGTCAGGGCGGGGGAGATATCGACATCGGCGACCTCATCAACGGCCGTGGATGATTCTGCTCTGATCCGTGCTGCTCAGCGGGGCGACCAAGACGCCTTTGAGCGCTTGGTGCGCCTTCACGACGAAAGCGTCCTGCGACTCGCGATGAATCTGCTGCGCTCGCCCGAAGACGCCCGGGACGTGTATCAGGAAGCGTTCCTCAGGGT
>CAYLSS010000726.1:0-3256 GCA_964385765.1 uncultured Solibacteraceae bacterium | reverse complement strand
AGAGGATGGTGTTGACCTGGCCCTTGGCATAAACCTCGCGCGACGGCGGCGTATCGCGGCGCAGCGCCGTGTTCGGAATCACGACCTTGTCGTTGTCCCAGCCGTCGTAGCTCGAGTTCTGTTCCTTGTCGGCCATGTAGCCGATCACGGTGTAGGGATAGTCCCGGATGCGGATCTGCTCGCCGATGATCTTCGGGCGGCCTTTGAATAGCTGCTCCTTCACCGCGTGGCCCAGCACGGCGACGCGGCGTCCTTCGGCGACGTCGGCCGCCGATATGTGTCGCCCGTTGGCCAGCTTCAGATTGCGGAGCTTCAAGTACTCCGGCGACGCGCCAAGCGTCAGGAATCGCCCGGCGTTAAACTCGCTCCGCATCGGCACATCCCATGCCTTGACCTCGAAGGCCACCGTCTCCACGGCCGGACAATGCTCGCGGATCGCTTCAACGTCGGACTCATACAGAAAGATCCGGCGCCCCGCCCGTTCGCCGCCCGCCTGCATCTCCGTGCGACCGGGAAAAAGAAAGACAAGGTTGTCGCCGATCTGCGACATGTTCTTCCGCTGCCCTTGCCGGAAACCGTCAGAGAGAGCCGACAGCAGCACCAGCGATGCGATCCCCCACGCGATCCCGAACAACGTCAAAAAGCTGCGCAGTTTGTTCCGGCGGAGGTTGGAGAAGGTCTGCAGGACAAGGTCCCGCAAGCGCTCGAAAGGGTGCATCCGGCGGCTGCGGCGCTCGCCCGTATCGGACTCTTCGATCTGAAAATGGTCCCGCGGCGGACGGGTCTTCGGTTCGGCTTCGAGCAGGTTCGGCATGAGCTTCCTCTCCTGTATACGGATCGGACGCCGTTGAGTTCCCTGAAGTGACACATGTCCGGAACGTCTGGTAAAGGGAGCCAGCACACGCGCAGGAACAGATGCTCAATGCCTGCCGCCTTCAGTTCGCTCTCATGCTCGAAATGTGTTTGTCCCCTATCCCTTCACACACCACCGGATCGCGGAAGCCAGGAAGAAGGCATATGACGGACATCGCGAAAGATCGCCCGAAGAGATTCCGAGCCCGGGAGAGGGGCGGGAGGTCCGGACATCAAATCGTTCTCACGCCCAGGCTTCTCTAAGTCATTGTCCTCTGTTCGCTTATACGCCACTATCAGAATTTATTCCTGGACGGTAGTGCCTTTGAGCGATCCTCATGCCGCCGCGCTTCCATCCAGCGCCAGCCACCTTCTAATGTCCAACTTGCCCGGATCGCCATTTAATAGTCCCAAGAAAAAGCAACATTACCAATCAAAAACTATTGTATTTCAATTTTGCTGCGAGTATACTCCCAATCAGACTTTCGGCTCTGCTCGTCCGCCTTCGTTGCTGAAACGCCGTCACACAGGCTCACCGAAGGCACCAGCGCCGGGATATTGTTGTACTCGGAATACGGAGCGTTCTCCACTATTCCGAAAGGGACGACGCACCGGTTGGTAGCACCGGCAGTGAGGGTCGCCATGCGTGCGAATTCTTGTTTCTCCCCAGACAAACATCTTTGTTTTCTCATTCCAAAAGTGTTCGCCAGAGCCGCTCTGATCATGCTGCTGAGCGCGGGTATATGCGCCGGCCAGACACTGAACCTCTTTGACAACAACTACGGACAGGCGACGCCGGACTTCTCGACGCCCGTGAATTCGACGCTGACCAATACGGTGACGTGGACCGCCACCGGGCTTTCGGGAAAGACCGGCTTCTTCTACACTCAATTCACGGCGGCGCCAACAGTCGGTCTGTCTCCCGCCGATCTGACGGTTCTCATCGACGGGACGCCCACTACCGTTTACCAATCGGGATACAACGGATTGGTCTTCTATCAGAACATCGCGGACGTCGGCTCGGGGGGGACACTGCTGGTCACGGTGACGTTCACTCGTGCGGTGTCGTTCACCGACAGTTGGGTCCACCTGTACACTAACCAGGATCCCTTCACTTCTGCGCAAGCAATCCGTCACTCGATCACCGTTGGGTCACCTCCACCTCCTCCCACGCTCTCGATCACTGACAATAACTATGGACAACCCACGCAGGACTTCTCCACCAACGTTGGCGACACGAACACGAACACGGTCGACTGGAACGCAAGCGGCGGCCTTGCCGGTGTGTCCGCCCAGCTCATTGTGGGTTTTGATAAGGGGTCCACACAACAACTCACCCTGAGCGATCTCACGGTCAGTTCGGGAGGAAGCCCGGTCACCGGATTTGAGACTTGGAACCGCCTCTACTACAGCGTGGCGACGATACCGGACCTCGGTGCCGGCTCTGGGAGCATTTCCTATTCGTTAACAATCCACAAAGACGATGTCGCTGTCGGCAACAGTGAAATCTTCTTGAGCATCCAGCCACACAACCCGACTTCGAACCAATTGGCCCACTCAATCCTGGTAGGGAATCCTCCGACCACGGACGTCACTCCACCGGATCTGGTGGATTTCAGCTTCGCGCCGACGAGTATTGACGTTTCGGCAAGCTCGGTGCCGGTTACTGTCACACTGCATGCCACCGACGATGTATCCGGCATCAGTGGAACGCGGGTCTACTTCCGTGGGCCTTCGGGGCAGTCCATCAACCTGTGGGCCGGGTTGAGGACCGGTGAAGATCCACTGGATGGCGCGGCCGAAGGCACGGTCGATTTCCCGCGCTACAGCCAGAATGGAACTTGGGTGGTTGCCCAGATCTACCTTTACGACAGAGTCAGTAACAGGGCACGCTACGATCAGTCGACCCTTGCATCCCGCGGCTTCCCAACCCAACTGGACGTGACATCCAACCCATCGGATCTCGCTCCGCCGGATCTAACCTCTGCGGTAGCTTCGCCAGGGAGTGTCGACGTCTCCAGCGGTCCGGCGCCCGTGACTTTCACCTTGGCGCTTACCGACAATCTGTCTGGAGTCGAGTTTGCCCCCCCGAACAGTAACTATACGGTATTTGGAGTTCGAAGCCCCTCCGGCCGGCAGGCGTACCACCTCTGGCACAGGGACCTCAGCCTCACAAGCGGAACTCCGCTGAGCGGGACGTGGGAAGCGACTCTGATGCTGCCCCAGTACAGCGAACCCGGTGTCTGGAGGATCGTGTGGCTGACCACGCGAGATGTGGCTGCGAACCGAAAGCACTTCAGCGAATTCGATCTCAACAATCTTGGCTTACAGGCTCCATTCACTGTGGTCTCCAATCCCTCGGACACGACGCCTCCCGTCTTGACCAACTTGTCCCTCGGGGTCG
>CAYLSS010000725.1:0-3260 GCA_964385765.1 uncultured Solibacteraceae bacterium | reverse complement strand
GAGCGAAGTGAGCATCGAGCCGACGCGCATCCACATCAAGAACAGCGGCGATGGCCAGAACCAGGTCTTCCTCTATATCGGAGCCGAGGAAACCTTCTATATGGCCGATTTGAATGATGGCACGTATCGCAAGTTTACGCGGGCACAGCTTGAGCAGATGCTCAATCAGGCGTCGCAGATGAGTGCGATGCTGGAGGAAAAGCTCAAGGGCCTGGATCCCCAGCAGCGGGCGATGGTGGAGAAGATGATGAAAGGTCGAATGGGCGGCACGATGCAGCAGCAGGAAACCGCGCGGACCGTCTATCGGCGCACGGGCTCCGAGACGGTCGGCGAGTGGAACTGCGTGAAGTACGAAGGCTATCGCGGGAACGAGAAGGTCGAAGACGTGTGGACGGCCAACCCGGGCGATCTTGGTCTCCGCCAGTCGGACTTCCAGGCTTTTCACAACCTGGCCGGCATGTTCGAAAAGTTCGGAGAGCGGATGAAGGTTAACCTCTACCGGATCGGGAGCGAGTCGCCGGCCGAGGGCGAGTACTCCGGAGTTCCGATGCAGCGAATCGTTTATCGCAATGGCCGCCCGCATCGGAAGCACAACGTCGAGGAGGTTCGGCGCCAGGAATTCAGCGACGACCTGTTTCAAATCTCCAGCGACCTGAAGCTCGTCGAAATGCAGATGCCCGGCATGGGCAGGTAACCTGGTCCGTAACCTCGGCCGTCCAGCCGCGTCTGTGACAATGTTTGGTGGCGGGCCGCGGGAGGCCGCGGCCTTCGCCGGCGATCCGATTACGAGATTTAAGGAGTCCGAGAATGAGGCGAGTGTTCGCTGCAGGAGTGATGCTGGCGCTGAGTGTGTGGACCGCGGCCGGCGCGAAGATTCCCCGTGAGGCGTCCGAACTGGCCTTTACGATGCGGGACGGTAAGAGCGCCGACCTTGCGGCGTTCGAGGGCAAGGTCATCGCCCTGGAGTTTCTCAAGACTACCTGCCCGACTTGCAAGAAGACTGCCGGCATCATGCAGAAGCTGCAACAGGAGTACGGGGGAAGGGGGTTTCAGGCGCTCGGCGTCGCGGTGGACGACGATGCCAGGGACAAGGTGGGCGCGTACGTGTCGAACCTCAACCTGAGCTACCCGGTTGGTTTTGTGCCCCTTGAGCGGGCTTACCAGTTCCTGCAGCATTCGGTGATGAAGCTGATGCAGCTTCCTCAACTGGTCTTCATCGACAAGACCGGCACGATCCGAGCCCAATACGCCGGCACCGACGATTTTCTGCGCCACAACGAGGAAGAGAACATGCGCGAGATCATCGAGAAGCTGCTGGCAGAGTAGAGGAATGGGCGGAGGTGTCTCCCTATACATGGGTCGATTGAATGCACAATAGAGCTGGATGGGGCGATATTGTGACGAGTCCGGTCCGCGCCAGATAGAATAAGGGCCGCGATGCCTCAAACCCGTCGTTCGTTCCTGACCGCAGCCGCCGGACTCGGCCCGCTTGTCGCGCGCGGCTTTTCGCGAGAACCGAAGAACGTCCTGTTCTTAGCTGTCGACGATCTCCGTCCCGCGCTCAACTGTTACGGGGCTTCACACGTACAGTCGCCGAATATCGATCGCCTGGCCGCGCGCGGCCTCCGGTTTGACCGCGTCTACTGCCAGCAGGCCGTTTGCGCTCCCTCTCGCGCCAGCTTGATGACGGGTCTTCGGCCGGACTCGACCACCATCGTGGACCTCGAACACCCGTTGCGAGAGACCATCCCGGAGGCGGTCAGCGTGGCGCATCACTTCAAGAACAACGGCTACCGGTCGGTGTGGCTTGGCAAGATCTACCATCACCACGGCGATGATCCCGATGGATGGTCGAAGCCGGACTGGCATCCCAAGCGTGACGACTGGGCCGGGACCTGGCAGGCCTACGCCGATCCCCGGTCAGCCGCGATCATCGAGGAGCACAATGCCGCCCAGCAGCGTGCCGCCGCCGAAGCCAAAGAAGCCGGTCGGCAGCCGCCGAGGGTCCGCTTCGGATACGGCCCGGCTTACGAGAGTCCGGACATTCCCGACAACCACTACCCCGACGGCATGGTCGCCGACAAGGCCATCGAAGAGCTGCGCCGCTTGCGCGATCAGCCTTTCTTTCTCGCCGCGGGTTTCGTTAAGCCGCACCTTCCGTTCAACGCACCGAAAAAGTACTGGGATCTTTACGATCCGGCATCGATCGAGCTTCCGTCGCAGCGCCATTGGCCGACGAACTCTCCCGATATCGCCCGGATGGACTGGGGCGAGCTGCGCGCTTATGCCGGCATCCCGTCCGAGGGGCCGGTTTCGGATGATCTGGCCCGGACGCTGATTCGCGGCTACTACGCCTGTATCTCGTACATGGACGCCCAGGTGGGCCGGGTGATGGACGAGCTCGACGTCCTCGGCTTGGCTGACAACACCGCTATCGTCCTGTGGGGCGATCACGGCTGGAAGCTCAATGACTATGGCGCCTGGTGCAAACACACCAACTTCGAGATCGACACCCGGGTGCCAATGATCCTGGCCGACCCGGACCATCGGTCCGCCGCAGGGGAGGGAACCGAAGCGCTCTCCGAGTTCGTCGACATCTATCCGACGCTCGCCGAACTCTGCGGGCTTCCGGTTCCGGACCACTGCGAAGGCTCGTCGATGGTTCCCCTGCTCGACGATCCGGGACGCCGCTGGAAGGAAGCCGCTTTCAGTCAATACCCGCGCCAGAACCAGGAATACATGGGCTACTCCATGCGGACCGGCCGACACCGTTATACGGAGTGGATCCACCAGGACAGCGGAGAGATCACGGCCCGCGAGCTCTACGACCACTCGGACGGTCCGATCGCCACGGCCAACCTGGCCGGGGACCCGGCCCACGGCGCCACGCTCGAGCGTCTATCGAAGTTGCTCGACAAGGGACAGGGCTGGCGCGCCATCCGGGAAGCGTTGTAGCGCCGGGCGAGCAAGGAATCTTTATCGTATTGAGCCGAAAAGAGTCCGGAGGTTCGTTGCTGCTCAGTCAGTGGTTGAGGCGGCCCTCTTCCTGAAGATTACCCTGTGGCCTTACTCGATGAACTCCTCCAGGACCGCGTTGCGCAGGAGCGCGGGCGGGAGGAGGCCCTGGGCGAGCACGAAGTCGTGGAAGCGTTTTCTGTCGAAGGCGGCGCCCATCGCCTTCTGGACGTCACCGCGCAAAACGATCATGCGGCTGTAGCCGTGGAAATACGAACAGGCCTGACCGGGCATGCGGAAGGTGT
>CAYLSS010000724.1:0-3265 GCA_964385765.1 uncultured Solibacteraceae bacterium | reverse complement strand
ACATAGGGGCCCAGGTAGTCACCGTCGTAGCGTTCGGGTCCCGGACCACCCCACGCGTAAGTCTGGTCATTACTGCGAATCCAATGGATGGCCGGGTATCGGTGACAGATCCACGCACCGGCATTGTCCTGCGACCCGTTTTCGTACACGCGCAGCCTGGCGATGAGGGCCTCGGTCCGCAGGCTGCCGTTCTCGGCTTCATAATCGAGCAGAGCCTGAGCCAGAGTATTCGACCCCGCATTGACAACGATGTAGATCGGCCGCGGGTCATCCTTTCCGAAGGCTTTCACGAGGAGTCGCGAACCGTCGCTGGCGCGACCCTTCCCGACGGCTTCGATTCCGTAACCCGGCTGTCCTCCGGCTGTGACGCTCCGCAGATACTCCGGCGTGGCCCAACCCTCCGCGTGCAGCCGAAGGTTTTCAACTATCTTCTCGTAGCCGTCAATCAGCTTGAAGAAGAGGTCTTCACGAGTTTCGTTTCGCAGGTACTTGCCGGTGACCGCGACCAATCCTTCCACATCAAACTCGTTTGAGCTGACCAGCAGATGAGCCATCTGCTGCTCCTCGTCCGGCTCATTACCCATATCCGCAAGAATGATCAGGCGATGGCGCGGCTCCCCTTGCGCCCACACTGGGGGAGCGAAAGCGAGGAATCCGAGCACGAGCAGCGTTAAGCAGGCAGTCATAGCGGCTATCAAGATATCGCAAAAGCCTGCCCGGAATGGGCGAGGATCCGGCATCAAGCCCCTGCTGGAGCAGCCTGCGCCGGCTGGCACGGCGTAACGTCTGAACAGGAAAGTCAATCATCTAAAGGGAGTTATGGCATATCGACTGGCAATCAAAGCGGACGTAGAAAAAGAAGTTCGGAGGATCGCACGGAAAGAGGTCAAAAAGGCGCTCAAAGAGCTTGCAAATGAGAGGATTAGCGTCCATGAACGAATCCACGAAACACGGAAGCGCCTGAAGAAGATACGCGGTGTTGCGCGGCTCGTGCGTCCCGCGCTGGGCCAGAGCTATGCTGCCGAAAATGCGTTCTTTCGCGATCTGGGCCGTAAGCTCGCGGAGGCGCGCGACGTGGGCGCTCTGCTCGAGACAGTCGAACGCCTCGCGCCTCGCGCCCAGCGGCAGGAGGAGAGCGCTGCTCTGAACCGCGCACATTGCGAGTTGGCCGCGCAGCGAGAGGGCGTCGAGGTCAGCTCCGGAACAGCCATCGCCTCTGTCGGCGACGAGGTAGAACACGCCGCGCAACGGATGCGGCATTGGGATCTCGATCCGAAAGGCTTTTGGGCTGTGGGCAGGGGGTTGCGCAAGACCTACATCAGAGGACGCAGAGGGGTCCGCAAGGCTTATGCGAGCGGCGCCGTGGAGGATTTCCACGATTGGCGCAAGCGAGTAAAGTACCACCGGTATCACACGCACCTGCTGCGCGATGTGTGGCCCGAACAAATGGAGACCCGGGAACGTGAGCTGAACAAGCTTTCGGGGCTGTTGGGCGAGGAACATGATCTGGCCGTACTTGACGATTTCCTGGCGGCCAGTGGTATCGATTGTCTTTTCGACCTCACCGCGCGCGTAAGGGCCGAGCTTCGAGCCGCCGCCTTACCACTAGGAGAGCGCCTCTTCGCCGAGAAGTCGAAACAGTTCACCCGACGAGTGAAGGCTTACTGGGAAGTAGCGCAAAAAGTATAGCTTCTTCCCCTTTAGGGCAGTTCAACTGACTCGAGGACGGCGTCAATCAGCCGGCGCATACGTTCGTGGTGTGACCCCTTCCAATACACCTGCCCGCAGTCGCCACAGATCTGAAATTGCTGGTGCTCGCGCCTGACTCGGGGTGGAAGGCGATCCACGACTTCTTCCTTGGCGACCTCCCGGAGCAGACCATTACACTTCATACAGCGGCTGAATGGCTTCGCCAGGCGCACGAGATGGAAGTGCTGGACCACCTCCGCCAGTTGCCGGCGAGCGCTGGTGTTCCGAACGTAATGACCGTGCGTGACAATACCGCGCATGAGCAGCCCTCGGTCCCGGGTGAGGAGAATGCGGTGTTGTTCGTGGGAGATTCGCGCCAGCTCGTCGTCGTCTGCATGGGCCGAATAAAGGGCGTCGAAACCGAGCATGCGGAGATACCGGGCGAGCGTGCCGAGATGGACGTCCAGTACGAAGCGAGGGTCGCGCAGCGGCTTCGAGCGGAGGCGAGTGGTTGCTCCGATGTCGAGAGCTTCGAAGACGGGATAAACGCTCACGTAGTCGCCTCCAGTCACGCGATAGTCGAAACCGACGGACTCGCCGTTCACCACGATCAAATCGACTTCGGTATGGGGCACACCGTAGCTCTCGATCAAGTCCTTCACAGAAGGACTGCTAGTTAACCGGCGCTCGAGCGTGCGGCCCCGGCGCTCGGCTGGCAGAAAGTCGTTCAGCTCTGCATAAAAGCGGATCTGGACAACGCTCATGCAACAGTTCATAGCGTACAATGACGGCACCATGAAGTTCGGAATCCACTCACTTCTGTTTACCGAAACATTCCTTGAGCAGGATCTGCCGCTTCTCGACAAATGCAAGGCGATGGGCTTTGACGTCGTGGAAATCATTCCCTTCGACCCGGACAACTTCCCCGCCCGGGCCGCGCGTGAGGCGGCGTCGAATCTAGGACTGTCTCTCAACACCGGCTACGGTATGCCGGCCGACGCCAACACGATTTCACCCGACGCAGCAGTTCGCCGGCGCGGCGTCGAACTGGCCAAACACCTCATCGATCTCAGCAACGAGGCGGGCGCCGAAGTCTTCGCCGGCTTGATTCATTGTGGCTGGGGTTACCTCAGCGGCAGAATGCCGACCTCCGATGAATGGAAATGGGGCGTTGAGTGCTTCCAGGAAATCGCTTCCTACGCTCGGGCCCAGTCGGACCTAGTGTTGGGAATCGAGCCCGTTAATCGCTTCGAATCGCACTTCATTAACACCGCCGCGGACGCCGTGCGCTTTATTCGCGATGTGGGTCAGCCCAATGTGAAGGTGCACCTCGACACATTCCACATGATCCGGGAGGAAGACGATATTGCGGCCGCCGTGCGGACCGCAGGCGACCATCTCGGTTACGTACACGCCTGCGAGAATCAACGTGGAATACCGGGTTCAGGCCTGGTACCGTGGCGGCTTTTCTTCGAAACACTCGCGGAGGTCGGCTATGACGGGTGCGTAACGGTGGAGAGCTTCGACCCCAACATGGAGACCATCGCCAAGCTATGCTGCATCTGGCGGCGGTTGG
>CAYLSS010000723.1:0-3268 GCA_964385765.1 uncultured Solibacteraceae bacterium | reverse complement strand
CCGACGCACCCGGATCTCGTCATAGTTGAGGCCAAGACCATCGTCGCTCGTGCGCTGGAAGGCCACCGTCGCCCTCTCGCCCGCCAGTACCGTGTCAGTGAAACCGGAGGGAACCGTGAATCTTCGCCGATAGTTCAGGAGTTCTCCCGCCGCCACGCGAGCCACCGAATAGCCCTGTGACTCCAGCCGCCGCACGAACTGCTGCGCCAGGCGTCCGGCATTGTCCTCCACATGGACTCCAATCCACTCCCTGGTGTCGGATTGAGGCCGTCCACCGGTCACCGCTCCAATGAAATAGAAGAAGACAATCGGCATCAGGAAAGCCCAGAACCATGTCTCCCACGAGCGGAACAGATACCGCAGGTCCTTGGCCGTCAGATAGAAGGCGTCCCGGAGCATCACTGCACGAATCCTTTCCGAAGACGCCGGACAGCAACCGCGAAGGCGAGGCTCCCAATCGCAGTCGCGGCGGCGAAGTTCAGGAGCAGGCGCGAGACCGCGATCTCACCGGCAAGGATGGCTTTCAGTTGAGTTAGCGCCCACCCGTTCGGCGTCAGCCGGCCGATGTCGGCCAGGAACGACGGCATCATCTCGAACGGGAAAAAGCTGCCGCCGACCATGGCCAGGATCATGACGAATAAATTCGAAAGGACGAAGGCCGGCCGTTCCCCGCCGCCATGGATCTGAATAAGCACAACGAGCAGGTAGAAGACGGTTCCGGAGAGCATCACCCACAGCAGCGCCGGAATCGGAGCCGGAACCTCCATGCCGGCAAGCCACCGGCCCGCGGCGAGCCCGGCTATGGCGAGCAGCAGTAACACCACGGCCAGCGACAGTAGCTTTCCTCCGAGGAAGGCCTTCATCGAGGCGGGAGTCGCGAGGAGGCGCCGCAGCGTACCGGCCTTCTTCTCCTTCCAGAAGTCGCTGCTAAGTCCGAAACCAAGGAACATGACCGCCATATACATCACGCTCGGAAACATCAGCGGCGCCATCTCGATGCCCCTGGATCCGGTGTCGGCCACCCCGGTGGAAAGCCGGATCAACGGCGGGTCGAGGTGCACGGCGAGATCCGCCATGGTCCGGCTGATTCGGATGCTGGCGCTGGCGATCATCTCGTCGGACGGGACGCTGGAAAGTTCGGCGAACTGTCGCAGTTCCTCTCCCAGCAAGCGCCGGAGATAGTAGCCGGCGTCAAGAAGAATCGAGGTGACTTCCTCGATGATTCCAGGCAGGACAGACTGCGACGGGTTGACAACCAAACGCAGTGAAGCCGGTTTGTTGAGCAGGAACGCGTCCGAGAATCCGTCCGGAATCACGAGCAGCGCCGAGCCGTCGCCGTCGCGGATCCGCCGTTCGCCGGTTTCAAAAGCAACCCGCTCGACGGTCAGCATCTCCCCGAGCTCGCGCTGTTTATAAGCGCTGACAATCAGCGAGGAGATGATCGTATCGTCCTGGTCGGCTACTAGCAGCAACCCTTGGGGCCGCACCTCCCCGCGACCGAACAGGCTGACCAGCAGCACACCGACGAACACCGGAATCCCCACCCAGACAAGAAGAGCCACCGGATCACGCCGCATCCGGATCAGGTCCTTCTTTGTCGATTCGAACAGGAACGTCATCGGCTACTCCCGCAACTCCTTTCCAGTGAGCTTGATGAAGAGGCTCTCGAGGTTGGGCTGCGAGAGCGTGGCGCCGCGCACTTCGGTTCTCTCGCCGTCAAGCGCCGCAAAGATGGCAGGCAGCCTGCGCGATGCCTCGGTAACCGAGAGGATCAGCAGTGACTCGTCCGCCTGGACCACCTCGACGCCCTCGAGCGGATGAAGGGCGTGGCGAGCCGCCGCCGGATCGAACTCGCCGCTGAGCCGCAGCAGGTCGCGCTCGTCAAGCATGGAGCGGAGTTCATCCAGGCTGCCTTGTGCGATCAGCTTGCCGCGGTCCATGATCGCGATGCGGTCACACAGCGTTTCCGCTTCCTCCATATAGTGGGTCGTGTAAAGTACGCAACGTCCGTCTCGGGCCTGCTCGCGGATAAGATCGAGCAACCGGACGCGGCTTTGTGGATCCACTCCGACGGTCGGCTCGTCCAGCAGCAACACCTTGGGACGATGGACAATCCCGCAGGCGAAGTTGAGCCGGCGCTTCATACCGCCGCTGAATCGCTTCACTGGTTCTTTCGCCCGATCCTGCAGGCCGGTGAGTTCGAGCGCTTCCTGGATCCGCTGCTCGAGTTCGGCTCCGCGCAGACCGTGTGCTCCGCCCCAATAGTCCAGGTTCTCCCAAGCCGTGAGGTCATCGTAAAGCGCCAACTCCTGGGGGACGACACCGATTGCCTCGCGCGCGGCCCTGCCGTCGCGCACCACGTCGTGCCCCTCCACGCGCAAGTGGCCCGACGAAGGGGTCAGCAGGCCGGAAACGCAGCTAATCGTGGTCGTCTTGCCAGCGCCATTGGGGCCGAGAAGTCCAAAGACCTCGCCCGGCCGCGCCTCGAAGGAAGCTTCGTCGACGGCCAACAGTTCGCCGTAAGATTTCCGCAGGGTAACAACTTCGATCATGGAGTGTCCCGTATTCTACTAAGCCGGGACCCTGAGACCAATAGCGGAGAGGCATTGAACGATCCACGTAACCCGCTTGTCACCGAACCGGCTGCTCTCGGCAAACGGCCGGGCCAGCTATCGCGGCTCGGTCCATTTCAACTCCGCATCGGTGCGGCGCACGTAGTTGGCATCGAGCGCCGCTGGATCCTGCGCCTGACCCGCATCGCAAAGCCGCGAACCAATCCGCCCGATGGCGCCGGCCAGGGCGCGAGGCGCGTTCGTGACCCTGGCTTGCTCGAAGCGGGTGCCGGCGAGAGCGGCCCGGAATGGCGCGAAGTCCGGCGAGAGAAACTCCATCTCCCCCTCAGGCAGACTTACGAGCCAGTCCGGAAACTTACTCACAACTTCCGGCGAAACGGCCTCGAGCGCGTCATTGTACACGGCCCCGTAGATCTCGCCGCGCCGGGCGTCCATCACCGTGGCTCGCAGCGGCTCCGTACCGAAAGAAGACAGCGCCTTAAGATTCGATATGCCGACCACGGGCTTCTGCAGTGCCTCGCCCAAGCCCTTCACGGCCGACAGTCCGACGCGAACGCCGGTGAACGATCCGGGTCCGTTTGTCGCGGCGAAGCAATCCACCCGAGCCAGCGCCCAGCCGTGGCGCGCGATCAGCTTGCCGAGATGATCGTAGAGCGTATGTGCAAATCCCTCGCGTGATTGCAGAGGGATCTCCT
>CAYLSS010000722.1:0-3275 GCA_964385765.1 uncultured Solibacteraceae bacterium | reverse complement strand
TCGTTGACGGATTGGTTTGGGTCGCGGTTCGGCCGGTTCACAGAAATTCAGGAGGCGGCGCTTCCCCATACGCTAGGTGGGGAAAACACGCTGATACTGGCTCCCACGGGGAGTGGAAAGACCCTTGCCGCCTTTCTTTCCGTGCTCGATCGGCTGGGGCGGGAGGCGCCGGGGCTTCCCAATTCGACGCGGGCCGTCTATGTTTCGCCGCTGCGGTCACTGACGCTGGACATCAGACGGAACCTCGAGCCGCCCCTGGCGGCGCTGAATGCCGGGCTGCCCGAGGAGGAGCGGATTCGAATGGAGATCCGCACCGGGGACACGGCTCAGACCGAGCGAAGCCGGCAGCAACGACGGCGACCGCATCTGTTGCTGACGACACCGGAGAGTCTGAACACTTTGCTCTCGCAGTCCGGGTGGCGCGACGGGCTGGATCCACACACCGTCATCGTCGATGAAATTCATGCGCTAGCCGAAAGCAAGCGTGGATCTCTGCTCAGCATCTCGCTCGAGCGGCTGGAGGCGCGCGTGGGGCGTCGGATCCAACGCATCGGCCTGTCAGCGACCGCCTCGCCGGTGAGCGCTGTCAGGAATCTACTGTGCGGGCGACGTTCGTGTGTGGTCGCCTCGGTCGACGTCGCCAAGGCGCATCGGCTGGAGATCGCCGAACCCGATCCCCGCGCGCCGCTGCCCGCCGCCGGCTACAACCCGTACCGGACCGCTTACAGCGTGGCTCGCGCCATTGAAGAAGCGCACACCTCGCTGGTCTTCACGACCACGCGGTCGGCCGCTGAGCGGCTTGCTCTCGCCCTCCAGATCCTGCTTCCGCAGTGGGAGGAACAGATTGCCGTACATCACGGCTCGATAGGCCGGGAGGAGAGGGAGCGGATCGAAGCCGGGCTTGTTGAGGGCACACTCAAGGCGGTCGTCTGCTCGAGCAGCCTGGAGCTCGGCGTTGACTTCTCGAGCGTCGACCAGGTTGTTCTGATCGGCGCGCCCCGGGGTGTCAGCCCCGCCGTGCAACGTCTCGGCCGGAGCGGGCACCGGGTTGACGGGATTGCGACGGGTGTACTGGCGCCGCTGAGCCTGGCGGATCTGCTGGAATGCATTGCGCTTCGAAAGGCGGTGGCGGAGGGCCATCTCGATCAACTCCGCGTGCCGCAGGCGCCGCTTGATGTCCTTGCGCAGGCTTTGCTCGGCATGAGCATCGAGAAGGCCTGGACACCGGAGGCGGCTTATCGCCTGGTCCGCCGCGCCGGTCCGTACCAGCGGCTTTCGCGGAGGGATTTCGATGACGTTCTCGAGTATTTGGCGGGTGGGGGCAAGGTACTCGGCCCTTATGGTTCGTATGGCAAGGTTGTGTTCGCAAAGGGCCGGTTTCGGGTAGCTTCCAGGCGTGTTGCGCGGGACTTCTATCTCAACGCGGGCACGATCTTCGATGAACATCAGGTGCGCATCCTCAGCCGGAACAATCGCCGGCTCGGCTCGGTCGAGGAGTATTTCCTGGCTGATCTCAAGCCTGGCGAGGGCTTCATCATGGGGGGGCGCGCGGTTCGGATCAAGCACTGGCACGGCGACACGGCCGTGGTGGAACCGGCCCGGGGGGAGCACATCCGGACGCCGCGCTGGGCCGGCATCAACATGGACTTCTCCGTGCGGCTAGCAGCCGAGGAGCTGCGACTGCGGCGGGCGCTGCGTTCGGCATGGAAGCGCGGCGGTTCAAGGGCCTGCCTGCGGGCACTGATCGAAAATTGGGAGATCACGCCGGGTGTTGCCGCCGTGGTCGCGGACTACCTGACGCGCCAGAATCGCGCCGCTCCCATTCCAGTCGATAAGCCGGTGCAGGTGGAGCGACTCCATCGCAAAGGAACGCTGAGTTACATTTTTCATTCCATCGCCGGACGGGCCGTGAACCGGTCAATTGCGTGGGTGGCCGCTCACCGGCTGGGGCGCGCGAGCAGCATTGTCGGCAGCCATGACGATCATGCCTTCCTGCTGGCCTTTGACGCCAAATCGGCGCCGTCAGTGGAAGAGTTGCGGCCGGTATTCCGCGCCGGCGGCTTCCGCGAGGATCTAGAGGCGGTGGTGAGGACCACGTCAACGCTTGGCAAGAAGTTCCGCGCGGTTGCCGAAATCGGCCAACTGCTGCCGCGCCGGACCGTCCACGGGCGGTTCCGGCGGAAGTCCGCGACCTGGAGCGGCGAACTGCTTTACACCACTTTCCAACAGTACGAGCCCGACCACCCGCTGGTGCGGGAGACCGTACGCCAGGTGCTCGAAGATCAGCTCGACGCGGAACGCGCGGCCGGCGTGGCGGAGCGGATCGGCGGAACGGCCTGGGAAGTAATCGACCTGCTCCGGCCTTCCCCGTTCGCCCTGCCGCTGTACGCCATTCTGAACCAGGAGGTGCTGATGGCGGGCGATCCGGATCGCGCTCTCGAGGAGCTTGCCAATGAGATGTACGGCGAGTGGAAGGAGGCTTCATGAGGCGGGTGGCGCTGCGCGACGGGGTGGAAGCGCATTGTTCCGGCGCCCTGTGGCTGCCCGGGGAGTCAGTGGCGATGGTCGCCGACGCTCATCTCGGCTACGGGTGGGCCCAGCGCAGGCGCGGGGAACTGGGTCCGGTGATCGACGGCGGCGTCGGCGCGGAACTGGAGGCGCTGCTCGATGAGCTGGCGCCGCGCCGCCTGATCTTTCTCGGCGATACGGTGCATGCGCCGCGGCCGGGGGTCGAAGAGCGGACGCTCATCGAGTCGACTCTGCGCGCTGCCGGCACTCGGACGGCAGTGACCGTCGTGGCCGGAAATCATGACCGCTGGTTCCGCCGCGACTTCGGGGATCTGGGGTTCGAGGTGGTTGGAAAGATCGAGGTTGCCGGTTTGACGGCGATGCACGGTGACCGGCTTCCGGAGAATTGGCCGGGCATCCTCACGCTCGGCCACCTGCACCCACGGCTGAACCTTCCCGACGGCGCGGGCGTACGGCGCGCCTATCCGATTTTTGTGCAGAGCGAACAGGTTCTGGTCTTGCCGGCGTTTTCGCCGTTCGCCGCCGGATGCAATCTACGGCGCCATCTTCCGCAGGAATGGTACGAGCTGCTGGGGCCCGATCGTGTCGGAGCCGTTGCGGTGACGGGGACGACGGCTGTGCGCCTGCCGGAGGTGCGGCTGCGCCCGGATCTCCGACAGCGCCCCAAGATGTAGGGGCCCGGGCGGGAAATGAGCAGAGGGCTAAACATTTTTCTTGCAACATGTTGCGGGCATCCTTTAGGATGC
>CAYLSS010000721.1:0-3292 GCA_964385765.1 uncultured Solibacteraceae bacterium | reverse complement strand
AATCGATGATATCTACTTCGTCGATGAGACGCAGGGCTGGGCGGTGGGCTGGGTCGGCGCGATTCTCCGCACCACGGATGGCGGGGAGTCATGGGAGGAAGTGCGAGATCCGGATGTACAGTGGTCGCTGAACGGGGTCTATTTCCGTGATCGAACGGAAGGGTTCGCGGTCGGCTTCGGGGGCCAGATCGCTCGAAGCCGCGATGGCGGAAAAACGTGGGAAGTGCTTCCCCGACTCGTCCAACGTTCGCTGACTTCGATCACATTCGACAGAAACGGTCGCGGCTGGATTGCGACGGTCGATGGCGTGCTCGTCAGCGAGGACGGCGGCGAGACGTGGGAGCACGCGCCCATCGAAGACCGGCTATTCTTGCTTCGGATTCTCGAGTGGGATGGCTCTTTATGGGCGATAGGGAGCCGCGAGATCCTGCGACAGGAGGGCGACGCTCCGGCCTGGCGAAAGACGGACGCGTTTCTCGGCGATCTGCTCGGGCCGCTGGGATCCTAGCCGCTCGAGGCAAGAAACCTAGGCATCAATAAGAAGAAAATATGCTTCATGGAAACTAATATTCTATTGACATGTGACGAGTGCGATGCTAAGATTAAAATCGAGAATGAAGCCATGGTTGGTGGACGGGCATGGCCCTCTATCGGTCACCGCTTCCAGTAATCCCAAGGAGGTTGAGTGAAGATGTTTGCGAGGATGTTTGAAGAGATGGAGCAGCTTCGGCGCAGCATGGATCGTCTCTTTGAGCGTCACTTCAACGGCTCACCCCGCTGGAGTGCCTCCGAGACCACTTCAGAGTGGACCTTCCCGGTACCTGTTGAGACCGGCTGGACTGAGGATCATTTGAATCTACGTGCCGTATTGCCAGGAGTCAGCAAAGACGAGTTTAATCTGACCGTTCAGGGGAACCAACTCCTGATCCGCGGTGAGAGGAAGCGGCCAGCCGAGTTCGGCAGGGAGGATACGAGCTGGTACGCGATTCCTTATGGCAAGTTCGAACGGGTCATCGATCTTCCGGCGGGCCTGGATATCGAGAAACTGGAGGCCAGCCTGCATGACGGTGTGCTGGACATCCACATTCCGGTAACGGAGGCAGTCAAGCCGAAGAGGATCGAGATCCAGGTGGGAGAGGAGCGGAAGAAACTCGCTGCTGCGTAGTTGTCTCTGCTTCTCCGGGAGCGCCGGTCGGCGCTCCCTGTTCAATTCTTACTTTTTTCCCTTCCATGTCGCAGCCGCTCACCCTGCCCACCGAAGCCGGGCGAACAACCCTCGTCGTCGGCAAAAGCCGAATAACCGATGCGTTTAGAGACAGCGCATGAAGGCGACGAGGCTCTCCTTCTCTTCCGCGGTCAGGTGGAGTTGCAGGACAACGTTGAAGAACTCCACAGTATCTTCGAGCGTCAGCAGCCGGCCATCGTGATGATAAGGGGGTGAATCCTTGATCCCCCGCAGGGTGAATGTCTTGATCGGACCGTCAGGAATGCTGTAGTGCGCGTTGATCGTCTCCGGCTCATAGAAACGCCCAATCTGGAGATCATGCATTTTGTTATCCAGATAGAAGGGAGCTGGGTGACAGGAGGCGCACTGTCCTTTACCAAAGAAGATTTCCTGACCTTGCATCTCGAGGTCAGTCGCTTTTTCGGGGATCAGCTTTCCAAACGCATCGAGCTTCGGCGCAGGCGGGAAATCGAAGATGCTCTGCATCTGCGCCATCATGGAGACCTGATCGGACCGATGGTAGCGATCGCGCCGAGCAGTTTCTTGCTGTGACTACGGGATGACTTCATCGTTTCTTCTCCAGCCGGACGCATGGGGCAAGTCCCGCCCCGCGATCCGAACTTTGTGGGAAGACTTCGGAGAGGGACCGATGTTACAAAAATATCCACGCGGTGACGGGGGTCTGAGGGGGCAACGCTACGCTGCAGAGGGCCACAGACGGAAGCGCTCCTCGAAAAAACAAGTCGGTCTCAGGATTGACCAGAGCGCCCTCTGCCCGGTTGTGGTTAATCTAATGACGTGCGCACCCTGGTTACCGGTGGAGCGGGCTGCATTGGCTCAGAGCTGGCGGCGGCGCTGCTCGCGCGGGGCGACGAGGTCATCATTCTCGACAACTTCTCGAGCGGGCGGTGGGAGCATGTGGAACCGCTTCTCTTGAATCCGGCCTGCATGGTCATCGAAGGCAATGTCCTTGACCTGTCCCTTCTGCAGGCGACGATGGAAGGCGTCGGGATGGTGTGGCATATGGCCGCCAACCCGGACGTGAAATACTCGCCTGGCGATCCGACCGACAAAGACCTGCGCCAGAACACCATCGCAACCTACGGCGTGCTGGAGGCGGCGCGAATCACTGGCGTGAAGGGGTTGGCTTTCGCCTCGACATCGGCCGTCTACGGCGTACACGAGAAACAGCCCCTGGCAGAAGACGCGCCGTGCCGTCCAATCTCGCTCTACGGAGCCACCAAACTCGCTTGCGAGGCGATGATCTCGGCCTTCTCGCACCTGTTCGGGCTCGAGGCGTGGATCTTTCGTTTTGCGAACATCGTCGGAGCGAAGGTGCGTCGGCAGGGCCGCACGGTGATCGGCGACTTCATCCACCGGCTCCGCGAGGATCCCGGGCGCCTGCGGATTCTGGGGGACGGGCGGCAGAAGAAGTCTTACCTGACGACCCGGGAGTGCATCGACGCGATGTTGTTGGCGGTCCAGTGCGCGGACACATCGCCCGTCATACTCAACATCGCCGGCGAGGACTCTTTGAGCGTCCAGCGCATTGCGGAGATGGTGGTTGAGGCGATGGGGCTTGAGAATGCTGCCTTCGAGTACACGGGGGGCGAGGAAGGGTGGCCGGGCGACGTGCCTCGCTTCGAGCTGGACGCCACGCGCATCAACCGGCTCGGCTGGCGGGCTCGGCTTAATTCCGAGCAGAGCGTGGCCGAAGCGATCCGGGCGGCGCTGGAGGGGACCGGGTGAGCGACCTGCAGGCGGTCATTCTAGCCGGCGGGCTCGGGGTACGCCTGAGGCCGCTGACCCTTGAAGTGCCGAAACCGATGGTCCCGGTTGCCGGGAAGCCGTATCTCGAGCACCAGATCCGGCTGCTGGCTGGACAGGAGATATTGGATGTCGTCATCCTCACCGGGTACCTCGGCGAGCAGATTGAGGAGTATTTCGGCAATGGTTCGACATTCGGGCTCCGCATCCGGTACTCGCGCGAACCGGAGCCTCGCGGCACTGGCGGCGCATTGCTGCTGGCGCGGGAGCTGCTTGCCGATGACTTCGTCGTGATCTATG
>CAYLSS010000720.1:0-3310 GCA_964385765.1 uncultured Solibacteraceae bacterium | reverse complement strand
CGTTCCTGCAGGGTCTCGAGCCGCATCCCGACTCTGCTTGATTTCGGCCATGACACTGGACACCAGTTCCTTGGCGTCCTCGATGCTCTTCGTAATCATCTGGACATCCATGGCGGGTCTGCCTGGCTGCCCCGCGCTCTGGCAATAGACTCCGTGCTGGCCGGCCAGCACCAGGGCGTCGGTGAGGACATCCATGGCCACGGCGAGCCGTCCCCTGTGTGAACCCATCTGGAACTCGTGGCGTTCGAGAGTTTCCGCGTGATCAGTAAATGCTGACATGAGTTTCGGTCTGCCTACTGATCATCGGATGATGTCACGCTTGCGCAGGAACTTGAAAATGCTTTCATAGAGCTCCTTCATCCGCCCTTCCCCGAAGCCTCCATGTCCGCCGTCACGGACGCTGATGAGCTCGGCGTCGGCGCCTTCGTCACGAAGTGACCGGGTCAATTTCACGCCCTGGGCGTAAGGAACCACATCATCGGTATCGCCATGGATGGTCAGCACCGGGGGAGCACTTCCGTGAAGGTAGGCGATGGGCGAAACCAGCCGCGCCAACTGGAGGCGGTCCTCCTGCTCCGGCATCCAGGTGACCGCCCAGTCACGGCGACGTTCTCCGCCGAGCAGTTCGGCGACATCGGTAATCCCGTACCAGTTCACCACGGCCGCGATGTCGGTTCTGGGCCCGAGCCTGCCGCCGCCGGCAAGACCGACCATCAAAGCCAGGTGTCCGCCGGCGGATGTGCCGGTCACCACAATGCGCTTCTTGTCGACGTTGTATTCCTTCGCGTTTTCACGAAACCATTTGGCCGCCTCGAGGACGTCGTTGACGGCAGCCGGCGCCGGCGCCGCCTTGGCCAGACGGTATTCGACGTTGCAGACGACGAAGCCCTTCTCGAGGTAAGGAATGCAATGGTTCTGGACCATTCTTTCCTTTTCGCCGCCAACCCATCCCCCGCCGTGAATCACGATCACGCCGGGGCGTTCGGTCATGGATGCAGTTCCGGGCTGGAGAATATCAAGCACCGTTTCGACGTGTTCGGCGTACGAGATGTTCGCCTCCACCCGTACCCAGCTCGGGACGTCGATTGCCGGCGCTGTGGTTGCCTGTGCCGCCATTTGCGCGGCGATCAGGATCAGAAGCACGAGGAGACGTGTCATATGCTCATTATGATCTTATACTTGAAAACGATGCGCACATTGCTCCTGCTATTCGCACTCTGTCCGCTATTAGCTACCGCCGAAGCCGATACTATGATCAGTCACCGCGCGACCGATGATTTCGCTCTCACCGCCGATCCGTCTGCCCGGTACTGGGCCGAGGTTGACCCCGTCGTCGCCACCAACGACGCGATGGGAAGACCGACGCCGGGCCACCGAACCGAGATCCGTTCCCGCTGGACCGACGATTATCTTTACTTTCTCTTCACTTGTCCCTACGAGCAGCTCCATCTCAAGCCGAATCCGAAAACAGACGAGGAAACACCGGAGCTGTGGAATTGGGATGTCGCCGAGGTCTTCATCGGGGCGGACTTCTCGACAATCGAGCACTACTACGAGTTTCAGGTCTCACCCCAAGGCGAGTACATCGATCTCGACATACATAGCGACAACCTGAACTGGCCCCGCGACATGAAATGGGATTCCGGCTACGAGGTGAAGGCGCGCATAGACCGTGATGCGAAGATCTGGTACGGGGAGATGAAGATCCCGATCGCGAGGATCGACTCACGGCCCCCCAGGCCCGGCAACGAGTTCCGGGCCAACTTCTACCGGCTGCAGGGTCCGGGTCCGGACCGGAGACAAATCGTTTGGCAGCCGACACACTCGAGAACGCATCACGTACCGAAGTCCTTCGGCCGGCTCGTACTGGGCGAGTAGCAGCGGCCCGAGCCGCCCGCGGCGCTCCGTTCACTGAACAGGGAGTCTCCGCCTGGACCGAGCCGAACCCGAGGGAGGCCGCTCGTCGATGTGGCGGAACAGCGGCCGGCGAAGCTCTCAGTCTGCGGACCGGCAATTCAACGATCGACACCCGACGGCTTGAGCGATCCCGGGGGTTTCGAATGCTACAATGCGCTTATGCCGAATAAGTCTGGTTTCGACCGCCGGCGCCTGCTTCAGTCGGCCATGGCGGCTCCGGCCGGCCTGGCTGCGACAGGTCTTTTGCGGGGAGCGGAACAGTCGTCGCCGAAGCCCCGGAATATCATTTTCATGGTCTCCGACGGCATGAGCGCAGGAGTGCTCGCGCTGGCGGAAATCGGCTCCGAGCAGATTCGCCGGCACGGCACGGCCTGGTGCGAGCTGCTGCGAAAACGAGACGCCGCAAAGGGCTTATTCGACCAGGCATCGCTTGATTCGTGCGTCACTGACTCGGCGGCTGCGTCGTCCTCCTGGGGATCCGGAGTTCGTATCGCCAATGGAGCGGTGAACATGCTTCCGGATGGCCGGCGGCTGACGCCGATTGCAACCATCGCCCGGGAACAGGGCTTGCGCGTAGGGCTGGTCACCACCACGACCATGACTCACGCCACTCCAGCCGGGTTTGCGGCGGTTCAAGAGAGCCGCAGCGCGGAAGCCGAGATCGCGCCCCAGTATCTAAAAAACGTTGATGTGCTAATGGGCGGCGGCCTGCAGTTCTTCGACGCGCCGCTCCGCCAGGACGGCCGGGATCTGATCGGCGAGTATCGGGATGCCGGCTATCACGTGGTCACCAGCGCATCCGAACTGAAGAGCGCCGGCAAGCGGCGAAATCTTCTGGGGCTGTTCGCAAAAGGACAACTGCCGTATGTCATCGACCGCCGCCGGGCGGGCGACAAGTCAGTGCCGACCCTCACGGAGTCGATGCACGCGGCCATCCACTGCCTGGAATCCGAAAGGGGATTCCTTCTCCAGGTGGAGGGAGGCAGGGTGGATCACGCCGCCCATGCCAGCGACGGTGCTGCGCTGCTTTGGGAACAGCTCGATTTCGACGATGCCGTCCGCGCCGCCCTGAAATACGCCGAACAGCGGGGCGACACGCTGGTGGTGCTGTGCAGCGATCATGGCAACTCCAACCCGGGAATCAACCAGGTGCCTCACGCCGCGGAGAATCTCCTCCGCCTGTCGCGCGCCAGAGGATCATTTGCGGCACTGGCTGCGCACCTGAAGAAAGCACCCGCCGCTAACCACATAAAGAAGTCCATGGAAGCTTTCTACGGAGTGCAGGCCTCCGGCAGGGAAGTCGCCGCCATCGCCGGAGCCGCGGCCGGTGAAAAAGGGGTGGCGTTCAATAAACAGTACGATACTTTGAACGGCGTTCTCGGCCAGGTCCTGT
>CAYLSS010000719.1:0-3311 GCA_964385765.1 uncultured Solibacteraceae bacterium | reverse complement strand
ACCATCCATGACCCATTCATTCCATGATACTTAAGCTGTCAAAATACGCTGCGAAAGCCGTTTTTAGGCCAAACGGGCCGGCACTCTTTTCAGATTTTCTCAAGCGGCAGCCAAGTGAACTATGCCACGTCCAAGCCTGCAAGCACATTAGCTCACAAAATCGTGGAGAAACGGGAATTAATGATCATAGCTGAGAATAGCTTTCTAGCTTGCAGCGGCGGGCCAGGATCGGACGGCACCAGACCAGCGTATGCGCTCTCAGCACCAGGTTACTGGTTCTTGTATCCACTCAGAGAACTGTCCGATCGTGCGGGCCGGCAGTCACAACGGAGATAGCCTTTCCGACTGGTAGGATATTCGAATGGATGCCGTCCCCAGCGCCGGTGAAGACTTCGGCTCAATGCAACTCGGGCAGATCGGCCAGCTTCCCATTGAAGAACGGTGCGAGCGCATCCTTAGCTTCGCCGAGCCCGACCTGCACGCCGCGATTCAGTCGCTGGCGGACATTGACGAGGCGATCCCCGCCATGTTGACCACTGAGCGGCTGGCTTGGGCAGTGGCGTTCAACGTAGAGGGACCAGAACCGCGTGAAGAGGCAACCAAGGAAGTCCAATGCTACCTAAAGAGGTGGGGTCCCAACAAACCATGGGCGCCAATCTGGTCCGATATGAACCGACTGCGCCAAACCTCTGGTTCCGAGAACTCAACGACATTCCTGCGCGAATTGGCACTGTCAGTTGCCTGCGAAATGCGAGATGACTGGCAACCACCATCGGCCCGGCCGATTGATCCAGGCCACGCAGAAAAGACCCAAAATGAGGTCTTCCGTATCCTCAAGCCGATGGTTTCGCGTGTAGTTACTCGTAAGCTAGGTGATAGCATACGAGTACAGTCCGATTTGGTGGAAGACGTCGTTTCAGACACCTTGTTGGCCGTATTCATCGACTTCTGGAGCAGCACGGCCGTATACCGGTTCACCGGGGTAAGCCGCTTGTCCACCTTGCTCTATCCGATTGCCCAACGCAGAGCACTGGACTTGATCCGCAGGGAAGCAGCTAAACCCGAACTCGTCTCTATCGACGAGACGCGCCCTGGTGAAAACTCTCTCGTCGATAACAGATTCGCACGACAGCTCAGCGTCTCTCCCAATCAAACCAAGGAGATCGACGCCGCACGTTTTCGGCGAGATCTCCAGGATTGCATGGAATCTCTCCCTAGTGATTGGCGGGCCATCTTTTCGCTGAAGCATTTGGAAGGTGGCAAATCTAAGGACGAGGCGGAAAGACGCGGTGTGACACAGGCGGCCATTGCTCAGCAGGGGCGGAAAGCAGAGCGTGAAGTACGCAAGTGCCTCAAAAATAAAGGCTGGTAGACCTAACAAAGAAAGCACTTAACTTTGGTGCCCCATCAACGACTAACTACGAGGGAGGCGTTCCACATTGATCAGCGACGATGATCGCGAGCAGCTTGCGGCAATTCGCAAGCGGATTAGCGAACGCTCGAATGAAGACGGCCCGGTGCACGCAGTCAATCCGGAGATATTGGCAGCATTCGCGGAGGGCACCCTGCTACTCGAGGAGGTTGACGACCACACGCTCGACCAGTGCCTCGCGGCGTTCGGTACCGCCATTGTGACAGATGCACTGTTGGAGGGCGCAGGGAATAGGGCGGAGGAAATAGCCGGCGGATTACCTTCGGCGTCAGGAGAAGAGACATCACCGCTGTCCCCGTCTGCGGTACTACAGATGCCGGCGGCGGGTGAGAACGTCAGGCCCAGAAAGCAATGGTGGAGGGAGCATGCATTGGCGATGGCTGCGGCTGCCGCGATCGTCGTCATAGCAACTTTTCTGGTGGGCACGAGGGACGCGGGGCGAGAGACGCAGGTTGTCCAAGAGGCCACATCGCAACGTAGCGGGTTGCCGGATGTCGCCATCCAGAAGGTTGCGCCTGCAGACGACCCCGGCACGCAGCTTGCACTCGCATGGCCTTCACCTCCCCCTTTCGACGCATCGACACCCGGCAACTGGGCCTCACCGAGTGCTGTGAGTCCTCAGGCAATGCCTGACTTCGATCGCGCAGTTGGGTCGCTTGGGCACGGCGTTGATGGCTCAGATCCGTTTGCGCCTTGGCGTCTTGCAACCGTGATCATTCGTTCTGATGTTGGATGGGGAAGCGGAGTTGTCATCGCAAGAGATGGCTGGGTATTGTCCACCTATGGTGTGGTAGCGGCCGCCGCGCAGCAAGCGGCTTTGCATGGGACCACCGCTACTTTGGAAGTGGTTACAGCCCACTTTGCGGATGGCCGGGTCGCGAGCCGCGCGCCGCTGGAAGCAACCCTCTACCGGGCCGAGCCAGAGCTCAACCTTGCACTGCTGAAACTGAATGCTCGCCCGGAGGGGGGCGAGCTGCCATTTCTAGAGCTGGGCAGCGACGCCCTCGCCGGCCAAGATTGTTATGCCATCGGCTCCGAGAGTTCAGGCCAAGCTTGGCTCATACGCCGCGGCAGGGTGCTCGGACAGGTTAGCCCCGGCGAGGAAGGTCCTTTGGCGGCCGCTCTCGGCGGCCAGTTTGGTGAGGCCAGCCGCAGTAGGGGCCCCTTCGTCGCCACGAGCAATCGTGTATCAAATGGCGATTTTGGGGGCCCTCTGGTCAGCGAACAGGGCTTATTAATTGGACTAACCTTTGGCGCTTCACCAAATTCCAGAGAGCCGATCGGGTGGCACATCGCCCCAGAGCAATTGAGGAGTTTCGTTGCCGATCTCCCAGTTGCCCCTGAAGGCATACCGTTCGACCCCTGGGAAGCCGGTCTCCCTGCAGCGACGATTCTTGAGCCTGAAATTGCGGACGGTGACGGTGATGGGAACATCGATTCTCTCGTCTACCGCTATGCGGCCAGAACGGCCGGTAACGCGGAGCTGGCACCAGCAGCCTACACCGTGTTTGTGGATTTGCGCCAGAGGTCGCGAGCTAGCCGGGATAATCTGGATCGTATTCCTTTGGGTCTCTGGGGCATGGAGAAACAGGGACGTTTTCGCTTTGACGTTTTCTTGACAACAAGGGCTGACGGTGTGACCGCTGTCGGTTATACAAATGCGGACAGCGTCGTAGAAGAGATTCGAATTGGCCGCAACGGTGAGCAGGAAACGCGGGTTGTTTGGCAGCGCGACAGAAGGGGCGGTTGGGGTTCACGTTCTCCGTTAAGTGGGACGATGCTGGTCGATTCCACTCGGATCAACGGAGACCAATTGAACCGGCTCGCTAAGATCGCCGACCAGTTCGGCATAGCTCGATAAGGGGACCACATCCGGCGC
>CAYLSS010000718.1:1583-3315 GCA_964385765.1 uncultured Solibacteraceae bacterium | reverse complement strand
GAATCGCCGTCAGGGTGCGGTCGATGCGCCAGCGGACTTTGTGGAGCGCAATCAATGCACAGGGGATCATCGTGATTGACCACACCACGTATCCGAGTGTGGCCGGGAAGCCGGGCGAGAAGCGCTTTTCTGGGAGTTCGATCAGCGCGCCCCAGCCGCCCCATAAGAGCGCGACGAGAGCGGAAAGAAATAACCAGCGAGGTATTCTCATATTCGGGTCCGTGTTCGATGCTGATGGAGCCGGCCATCGGGCGGGCAGGCTCGTTCCTACCGAGCTCGGTTCCGGTGTCCGGAATAGTCGCCGAGCGCGAGCGTGCGGCGGAGCTGACCGACGATCTCCAGGATACCAAGGCGGGGAGAGGCTCTCAGCCGCCGGATCGCGCGGGCGATCTTCCCCGATGAGAGCTACCGGCCCGCCCGCGCCGCGGCCGGTGTCACGCTCCGCCGGAAGTCCCGAGCCAGAGGTCGATTGGCTTGCGGATGCCCGAGGGTTGGAAGGGCAGCTCGATCTTCCGGCCCTGGCCGGCGGAAGCATAGCCTGCGTAGAGGGCTTCCATGACCACGCGGCCGTCCTGTCCGGTGGAGGCCGGCTCTTCCTTGCCGCGGACGCAGCGGGCGAAGTGACTCATCTCTTGCGGGAAGCCGTAGTTCCAGAGTTCATCGAAGACCGGATAGGTCCAGCCCTTGGTGGTCGGGGCTTTCTCCACTGCGTAGCCGTAGCCGGTTTCGCTGAAAGTTGGCAAGGCGTTACCCATGTGGAGGTTGGCATAAGTGAGGCCGGAGTCGCCGTAGACCTCGATGCGGTCATCCATGCCGCCGGGCCGGGCCCAGCTATTCTCGACGATTCCGAGGGCGCCACCGGCGAACTCGATGATGCAAACTGCTTCGTCCTCTCCTCTGGTCTTCCGCTTGTGGACGTAGGCGCCCATCTGGCAGTAGACGCTGCGGATCTCGGGGCGGTCCAGGAACCAATAGCAGAAGGCGATGCCGTGGCAGCCCATATCCATGAACACGCCGCCGCCGGATTGGTCCACCTCCCAGAACCAGGGGCTGTGGGGGCCGGAGTGCTTCTCGTTTTGCTTAATCAAGTGCAGCTTGCCGACCGCGCCTGGGGCGGCCATCTCTTTGGCCTTGCCGTACTTTGGGGTGAAGAATAGCTCCTCCGCGTACATGAGGAGGACGCCTTCGCGATCGCAGACGGCGATCATCTCGTCGGCCTCCTCGATGGTCATGGCGAGGGGCTTCTCGCAGACGACGTGCTTGCCGGCGCGAGCGCAATCCATGGTCATCTGCGCGTGCAAGGCGTTGGGAGCGGCAATCAAGACCATTTCGACATCGGCTTCGGCCAGCATTTTCCGGTAGTCCGTGAAGACGCCGGGTATCTTGTAGCGTTGAGCGAGCGCGGCCGCATTGCCTGGGGTAGGGGAGGCAACCGCGACCACCGCGGCTTGCTCCGGGGCAATCTGGAACGACGCGGCGTGAATGTCAGCAACAAACCGCGAGCCGATGATGCCGACTCTTACTTTGCCTTTGTCACTCATCAGTGTCTCTCCTCGGATTTCGTGCCAATAGCAAGCGGGTGTGAGTGGGGTCCATGTTACCTCGACAAGCCGCCGCCGTATTCGTGTACCCCAATGGAGGGGGGGTAGACCCATGACAGTGCGTTGCCGAAGAGGTCACGGCCGCCGTTGGGCGAGATGACGGCGCGGCCGGGTCGGCGATTCTGGACGGA
>CAYLSS010000718.1:0-1573 GCA_964385765.1 uncultured Solibacteraceae bacterium | reverse complement strand
TGCCGGCGCGGATGCAGGGCGAGCCCTTCTTGAGCATGAAGGCGCGCAGCGTCTCAAAGCCGGGCGCGGCCGATTCCGGCGAGACGAACATCGGGTCCGCGGTGATGGCATAGGGATCGTCGGGTAGATTGGTGTGTTTGCCGAAGAAGACGTTGTGCTCGAACCAATGGTTTTCGCTCTCACCCCAGTCGTATGTCATCTCGCCCTCGACATAGAAGACGTTGTTGGCGAACCAGGTATCCTTGGGCCACGGATCGCCCCAGTTGTCCATCTTGATCATGGTCGGATCCGGATCGGGCCGGTCGGGGACGTAGATGACGTTGTTGTAGATTTTGGTGTCCTTGACGGGGCCGCTGATATGGAAGATGGGCGAGAAATCGCGACCATTGGCTTTCTGCTGCCGGAAGCCGTCATTCACGCTGACGTTGTAGCGGACGATGGTGCCGGTGTTGACGGCGATGCTCGGAACAGCGCCGCCGTTGTTGCAGACGAGCAGAAAGCCACCTTCGTTGTCGTGGCTGTAGTTGTACTGGATGACGGTGTTGCGGCAATCCCAGTCCGAGTCGAAGCCCTGGGCGTCCCAAGGGGCTTTGTGATCGCTCACCTCGTTGAACTGGATGACAGTGTTGTCGCAGGCCCACGGCCAGATGCCGGCCGCGGCGTCGCCTTCCGGGAGCAGCCGGGTGCATTTTCGCATCGTGTTGTGCTCCACCAGCGCTCCGTCGCAGGCGATGGGCACGATGCCGTCGCCGGGAACCTCCTCGATTAAGTTGTTCCGGATGATCACGTTGAGGCTGGGGAACCAGTCCTTGCCGCGCATGATGTGACCGGCGCCCATGATGCCGTCGCGCTCGCAGCGGACGATATGGCAGTTCTCGACGAGGAAGCCGTTGAGGCGGGAGCGCTTTTCTGCTCCCCGGGTCTGCCAGCGGATGCCGCCGCTCGCACCGTCGCGCTTGCGGGTGGTTCCATTGACGTCGTGGATGTAGAGGTTCTTGAGATGAATGTGGTTGGCGGTTCCGTAGTTGTCGATGTGAACGAAAACGCCTTTGCGCTTGGCTATTGGTTGGGGGCCCGTGTTGGTGAGCTCGAGGTTGTTGATTTCCCAATATTCGATGTTGTGGATGTAGAGAGCGGCCTCGAAGCGGCCTTCGGCATCGATCCGGGGCTTGTCGCCCTCGCCGTACCGGTCAATGATGATCGGCAGGGGGCGGCCCTCCTTCAGTTGTCCCGAACCTTGGGGCTTAAGCTGCCCCCTGTAACGCGAACCGGCTTTGAGGAGGATTTTGTCGCCTGGCTGAAACGCTGTTGCGTTCACCTTGTCCAGCGACTTCCAGGCATTCGCTGGGGAAAGGCCGTCACCGGCATCGTCTCCGGCCGAGCTATCGACGTAGAAGACCCGTGCATTCGCCGCGGCAGAGGAACCCGTCGTAGCGATAACGGTCGCGGCGAGCAGGACAGCGAGTCCGGCCACAATGTGAATCTTCCGAGCTTTGGTGATCATTTGCTCATCCCATGGTCTGTTTTCGGCTGCCTCGTCATCTCCTGAGCTGCAGTCTGTTCGTACTATATG
>CAYLSS010000717.1:0-3321 GCA_964385765.1 uncultured Solibacteraceae bacterium | reverse complement strand
AAGTCCTGCGCGCCCTCGACGAACAGCGGCTCGAGCCGGTCGGCGCCGCCGAGCCGGTCCAGGTGGATGTCCGCGTCGTCGCGGCAACCAACAAGAATCTCGACCGCGAAATCGAAGCAGGCAACTTCCGCGAAGATCTCTACTATCGCCTCAACGTGATTCCTTTTTCGGTGCCGCCCTTGCGCGATCGCCTCGAAGACGTTCCCGAACTGGCCGAATACTTCCTCCAGGAGTTCACCTCCAGCTACGGCCGGCGGCCGAAGGAGTTGACCGCGGAGGCCTGCGAAATGCTCCAGGACTATTCCTGGCCCGGCAATGTCCGGGAACTCCGCAATCTCATGGAGCGCATCGTCATCATGAACCCGCAGGTTCGCATCGATACCCGGCATATCCCGCTGCCGCGCAACCGGGACGATGAACAGGCGCTCGACCGCTTCGCTAGCCTGCAGGAAGTCCGGGAGGCGGTCGAGCGGGACTACATCCTCAAGAAACTCGACGAGACGCGCGGCAACGTCAGCCGGGCGGCGGAGTTACTGGGCCTCGAGCGGTCAAACCTTTACCGAAAGATGAAGTCGCTGGGAATCCATCCATCTGAACCTCGTCCTTGAACCGGACTAATAAGTCCATATTGCCGTGGCCGCACCTGGTCACATACAATGATGGTTTCGCTCGGCGGAAGCCATGGACCACCACCTACTCTCCATAGTCTTGTGGACCCCCCTGATCGGCCTGCTGGTCCTGCTCTTCATCCCTTCCTCGAACCCTCGGGCCATCAAGCTTTGGGCGAACGTTGCTTCCTTCATCGGCTTCCTCGTCTGTCTTCCGCTGGTGTTGCAGTATGACCGGACGGCCGACTGGCAATTCGTGGAGCGGGCCGACTGGATCCCCACGATCGGCGCTTCCTACTACCTCGGGATCGACGGCTTCAGCCTGCTCCTGGTGGTGATGACCGGACTGCTCGGGTTCCTCTCGATCCTCTGCAGTTGGAGCGCGATCGAGATCCGGCTCAAGGAATACTACTCGTATTTCCTGCTTCTTCAGGTCGGCATGCTGGGCGTCTTCATGGCGCTGGACTTCTTCCTGTTCTTCGTCTTCTGGGAACTGGTCCTGGTGCCGATGTACTTCATCATCGCCATCTGGGGCGGACCGCGGCGTGTATATTCGGCCATCAAGTTCGTGATTTACACGCTGGTCGGCTCGATTCTGATGCTGCTCGGCATCCTGACGCTCTACTTCGAGCACGCCCGGCAGTTCGGGCAATACACCTTCGACATCAACGCTCTGATGCAACTGGAACTCTCCTCGACCATGCAGTGGTGGGTCTTCTGGGCGCTCTTCATCGGGTTCGCCGTAAAGGTGCCGATGTTCCCCTTCCACACCTGGCTTCCCGATGCCCACACCGAGGCGCCAACCGCCGGCTCCGTGATCCTGGCCGCCGTACTGCTCAAGATGGGCACCTATGGCTTCCTCCGCTTCTCCCTGCCGCTGCTGCCGGACGCCGCCAAGGACCCTCAGGTCATATCCATCGTCGCCGCCCTGTCCATCATCGCCATCGTGTACGGAGCGCTCGTCTGCCTGATGCAGAAGGATTGGAAGAAGCTCGTGGCGTACTCCTCGGTGAGCCACATGGGCTTTGTCACCCTCGGCATCTTTGCGCTGAATCCGGCCGGAATCGCCGGCTCAATCCTCCAGCAGATCAACCATGGCATCTCGACCGGCATGCTCTTCCTGATCGTCGGTGTCGTCTACGAGCGCCGCCACACCCGCATGATCGCCGATTACGGCGGCCTCATGCGGAGCATGCCCCTGTTCACCATCGTCTTTCTGATCGCCGCTCTCAGTTCCATGGGGATGCCGCCCCTGAACGGCTTCATCGGTGAGATCACGATCCTCCGCGGCGTCTATGAGGTCGCGTTCAGTTGGGCCTTCTGGTCCGTCGTCGGCATCGCTCTCGGCGCGGCCTATCTGCTGTGGCTTTTCCAGCGCACCATGCTCGGCGAAGCCGATGAGAAGAACCTCGGCCTGAGAGATCTGAACCGGCGCGAGATCGCCTACTTCGCCCCGCTCATCGTCTGGGCCTTCTGGATCGGTATTTACCCGAAGCCGTTCTTCGACATCCTCGAGCGCCCCGTAGCCCAGATCGTGGAACGTGTCAGGCCCGGATACTATGCCGAACAGGGGTTGCCGAACCCGTTGGACGCGGCCAGGACAGCACAAGCCGACCGTCTTACCCCACGTTAGCCGTCGATCAGTCTGCCGTCTCCCGTTCTCGGAACCCGCTACTGAGCGGTGATCTCCGTCCGGACCTTCTGGATGCCGTCGCGAATTCCACGCAGCTGATCCCGCTGTTCGCTGAGCTTCTTCTCCTCGGCCCGGACGAATCGCGAATAGGGGTCCACGCTTCCCCGCAGCCGCTCCATGCCGCGCTCGATCTCCCGCCGGAACTGCGTGCTCAGCGCCTCCATCAACTGCTTCCGAAGCGTTCCGATCCTCTCCCGGAGCTCTCGTTTCGCGGCCCGCCGGCGGTGCGGGATCACCAAAAAACCAATGGTCGCGAGCGCTCCAGCCGCCAGAATTCCCGTCACGTCTACCGCGGTCGACGTGGCGACCATCGCGACCGCCGTCCCCAGGCCCACCGCCCCGACCTCCAGCACCGCCGTATTCGCCACGGCTGACTGCACCGAGTTCACCATACGCTCGGCCTCGGCTCGCTGATCGTAGTTCTCGAGCGTGCGCTGGGCCGCCTGTCCGACGGTCTCCATGAGCTGATCCCGGTTGTATTGAAATTGGGGGCTCGTTTCCGGAACCAGCCTCGACGTCGATTCACTCCGCCGCTGATCGAGCCGGTCGTGAATCACCTGCCACTGCTTGAGGTCGCTGGCCACCAGCCAATCGATGATTCCTTCCACCCGCTGCTCGATCTCGACCGGAGCTTTGGCCACCACCCTCCGCTCGAACTCCTTCTTCATGCGGTTCTTGTCGAGCAGATCGAACATCCGGCCCAGCCGGACTGACTCCTCGATGAATTCGTTGCCGCGCAACTCGAGTTCGTGAAGCACATTGTCGACCTCGGCCAGCCGCAGCTCGAAGCCGCGGCCCATGTCCTCGCGGTAGATGCCGAGCTGACCCTCGATCTCTTCGATGACAACCAGATCCTGCCTCAGAATCGCTTCTTTTTCGTCGAAACCCTGCAGGTATTTGCCCACAATCCGCCCGCCCACGCCGAGAGGATTCAAAAGCTTCAGCCGGACCCGTTCGGTCTCGTCGAGCGTATCCCGAATGTAGCTCTCGAGCGGGCCGAACCGGCTCTGTTCCAGTTGC
>CAYLSS010000716.1:0-3324 GCA_964385765.1 uncultured Solibacteraceae bacterium | reverse complement strand
CGCGAGTCGACCGAGGCGATGTTGGTAGTCACGCGGCGGCGCGATTGCTCGCCGGGGCGGTCGCGATTGACCGGCGCAACGCCGGCCTCCACTATCGTCTCGGTCGAGCGCTCTCCGAATCGGGGCGCTATGGCGAATCGAAAACCGCATTCCTGCGGGCAGTCGACGAGGATGTCTGCCCGCTGCGCGCGCCATCGGATATCGTGGAGATCGTCCGCGAGGTGGCCGCCGACCGGCACGTTCCACTCGTCGACTTCGAACGGGTTATCCACCGCAATGCGCCGCACGGGATTCCGGGCGCCGAACAATTCGTCGATCACGTGCACCTGAGCGCCGAAGGCTACGGCCTGCTGGCCCGACAAATCGTTGAGACGTTGGTGCGCGAGGGATCGCTGGAACTCTCCGACGCATGGAACGAAGGGAACCTCGAGGCCGCTCGGATGCACGTACTGGCGCGGCTTGACCGTCATGCCTACGGCGAGTCGCTGCTGAACCTGAGCCGCGTGCTGGCGTGGGCCGGGAAGATGGAGGAGGCCGAGCGCTTCGCCAACCAGGCGCGAGAGATTCTCGGCGCCAGTCCCGAGGTCAGCGGGATCCTCGGTCATGCGGCGCTGGCTCGCGGCGAACTCGACGACGCCATCCGCCACCTCTCCAAAGCTCTCAGCGAACGGCCCGACCTCGCCTTCGTGCGGCTCGACCTCGGCACGGCCCTGTACCTCGAAGGCCGCATCGAAGAAGCCATTCAGGAGCTGAATCGCGCTCTCTCCGCCGATCCGCTGGTCTCGGCTGAGGCGCGCAACAAGCTTGGCCTTTGCTGGCACGTACTCGGCGAGTATGGACGAGCCGCCGCCGAATATCGTGAGGCCCTGGAAAACGCGCCCGACCACCTCGATGCGCGGAACAACCTCGGTGTCACGCTACTTGCGCTGGGCCGCTCCAAGGAGGCGGCCAACCAATTTCGTCGCGTGATCGAGCTTGAACCGGCGCCGAGAGCGTACTTCAATCTCGCCGCCGCCCTCGAAGCCAAAGGTGACCGCAACGCGGCCGTGGCGCAACTGCGAGAGGCGGTCCGGCTGGATCCTGCCTATCCCGAAGCGTTCAACAGCCTCGGGATGAATCTGGTGCTGATGGGGAAGGTCCAGGAAGCTCTGGACCCCCTCCACCAGGCCGTCGCCCTGCGACCCGATTATGCCGAAGCGCATGACCATTTGGGCAGCGCCTTCCGACTTGACGGCCAGTTCGCCGAGGCCGCGGCGCATTTCGAGAAGGCGGCTCAGTTACGGCCCGGTTGGGCCCCGCCGCTGGTCCACTTGGCCGAGCTTCTGGCCGCGTCTCGCAGCGCTCCTCTCCACGATCCGGCGCGAGCCGTACACTTCGCCGAACAGGCGGCCGAACTCACAGCCTACACAGACTACGAAGTCCTGGATGTTCTCGCGATGTGCTACGCCGAAGCCGGCCGATTTCCGGAAGCCGCGAAGACCCTGCGGCGAGCGCTCGAATTGTCTGAACAAACGGGCGATACCGCCACAAGCGCCGGCCTCCGCGACCGGCTCGAAACATACCAAAACCAGATCGAGTAGCACCGCCCTCCCGGAGGTATCTCTCCCCGTGCGGTCGCGGGCCGCCGGCGGACGCCGCCGGCAATCGGGTTATGAATGCTCAATCCGGCTGCCCGGTTCTCCGACGGTCGATTCCGATACCGGGATCGCTGCTTCGATTCTCGTCCCCGAACCGCGTCGCGTCTCCAACCTGAGCCGCCCCTCGAACGGGCGCACGCGTTCCCTCATTGCGGCAAGCCCGATTCCTCTCCGCGCGGTCGCATCTCTGGGATCGAAGCCGACGCCGTTATCTTCGATTGACAGCCGGATCTCCCCAGCGTTCCGTTCCAGGTGCACCGTCACCCGGCTGGCACGCGCATGTTTCCGCACGTTGTGCAGCGACTCCTGGACAATTCGGTACAGGCAAAGCTGTATGTCCGGCGGCAAGCCTTCCGCCCCGTCGTCGCTTTCGAACTCGATTCTCAGCCCGTCGAGCCCTTCCATGCTCTCGCATTCATGCCGGATGGCCGACTCCAGGCCAAGATCGTCCAGAATCGACGGGTGAAGCTGATGCGACAGGTTGCGCATATCGTCGCTCAGCAGGACCAGGTGCTCCTTCGCCGGAGCAAGCGCTCGATCCAGCTTCTCCGACCCCGCGGAGACCTTGTCCAACTCGATGGCTAGAAATGCGGTCCGCTGCACGAAGTCGTCATGCAGCTCTCGCGCAATGCGGCGGCGTTCCTCCTCCTGGCCCCGGATCAGCCCGGCCGAGAGCAGGCGGACAGTCGCTGCCTGCCGGGCCTCCGTGATATCGGTAGCCGAGAAGAAGAGTCCGCCCGCTTCCGGCACCAGACGGACAAGCAGCGTTCGCGGGGACCTCCCGGGGAACGTGAGGACTGTCTCGTATTCAACTATCGCGCCCGCCAGGGCGCGCTCTATGTGCGGCAGGACATCCTGATACTGCGTCTTTCCGAGGACATCCCGCAAATGGCGTCCGACGAGCTGCTCATGAGGGATCCCGAGTGCTTCTACACAGGCGCGGTTGACGAAGCGATACCGCTGCTCCCGATCGATGTAGCCGAGCAGTACCGGCACGGCATCGATCAACCGCTGCCGCTCCTCCAGCAGATCCCGCACCTGGTACTGTCGCAGCCGCGAACCGAGCATGCTCCGAACTGCGCTGATCAGCGCGGCAGTGTGAAGCGGCCGCTCCATGAGAAGCACGAAACCGGTGGCCTTCAGCTTGTCCAGCATACGCCAGACATCCGTGCCGCCTCCATGTCCTCCGGTAAGCAGGATGATTGGGAAATTCGACCATGGCGGCTGCTCTGCCAGCGCGGCGGAAAGCGGCGCCAATGCATCCCCCGCGAGCGCCAGGGAGGTGAGGATCGCCGCGCCGGCGCCTTCCTCCATCTTGCGGCAGAGGTCCGCCATATCATCGCACCACACTGTCCCGAAGCCCGCGCGCGACAAAATCTCGCAGATTGCATCCCCATCGGCGGGAAGGGCGGTCAGCACAAGAACCCGCGTCTCCAGCCCGCCCTTTTCTGGATCAACTACTCGCGTCATGGACTACTTTCCCGACATACTGCGGTTGGCCCGTGAGGATACCTCGAAAATCTGTCAACGGCTCGCCGAGCCGGAGGCCCTTCCCGGTTACCTGGAGCTCGCGAATAGTCGATTCGTGGGACCCGCCTCGCCTCTTGTAGACCGAAATTGCCTTGCGCATTTCGGCGGCATATTCGAAGTGCCGGGCAATATCGGCAGCGGGCGCCGCTACGGCGTC
>CAYLSS010000715.1:2032-3331 GCA_964385765.1 uncultured Solibacteraceae bacterium | reverse complement strand
TCCAGAAGCTTGGAGATCATCTCGAACAGGCGCATCGCCCGCTGCATCATCATCTGGCCCTTGATCTGATCCGACTGCTTGTCGGACTGCATGAGCTGTTCGGCTTGGCCAAACATCGAGTCCACGCGGGAGCCGATGTTGGAGACGGTCTGATCGAGGCTGCCGCCGCCCGATGGCGGGGCAGTGGCGACGCCGGGGGATCCGGCCGCGGCGGGTGCAAATGCTCCCCCACCACCGCCGACCCCAGCCCCCGAACCCACGGCCGCCGGTGCGCCGGCCGCCTGCCCGCCGCCGAGGATCTGCATTAGTTGCGTCAACTGCTGCAGGATCTGCTGAATCCCTTGCGTATTGGTCTGCAGGCTGCCGAGCGGGTTCGCGAACACAGCGGGATTGCCGGCGGCTTGCGGAGAAAAAGCTTGCGGGCGAGGGCTGAAGCTCGCCACTGATCCTGATCCCTTCCCGAACAGTTTTTCCAGACCCTGAATCATCTGCTGGAGTTCCGAGAACGGGTCGGTTTTGCCGCCGCCAGCGATCTGGTTCATGATCCCGCCAACAACGCCTCCCAGCGGGCCTCCGAGAACGGTTGTCGCTACCTTCACGATTTGTATCACCTTGAGTTTCTCCTCTCCTGTGCTCTTCGCTATCAGTTATCGTCCGGCGAGATAGTAAGTTGCTCGTTGTCGTCGAATTTCTTCGAGGCCTGGCGAAACATCAGCTCGAGGCGCTGGACAGCGGCTACCGCACGGGACTTTCGCAGCCACTCGAGATCCTCGAGCGCCGCCCCGTAGTGGTCTTGCAGAAGGAGGGCCTCGCACCGTCGCGCCCTGGCGTGCACATTGTCGGGCTCGTGCCGGAGAAACTCGTCGAGCACCCGGACGGCGCCATCGGCATCTCCCTGGGCCAGATGGCAGGCGGCAAGCCCGTTCCAGCAATAGCTGTTGGATTGATCCACCTCGACGAGGCCCTGGAACACCACCGCCGCCTCTGCGTAGCGACCCTGGCCGAGCAGCGAGAAGGCTCGCTCGGAAACGCGGTAAATGTCATTGTCGGTCCAGCCCAGGCGAGCCATTATCAAACTCCCCGCGCGGTCATCATCCGCGCTGCTACTTCGTCCTGCAGATTCTGGTACTCCAGCAACAGGGCGAACATCCGTTCCACGTTCCGGCGGCTTTCCGGCGGCAGTTCACCGGCCTCGCTAGCGCCGACATGCGGCAGGCGCCGGAGCATCTCGTGCCAGGCGCCGCGCTCGGCGACGGCGTCGCCGATGTTTCCCGTCAGGTTTGCCATATCGAGAACGAT
>CAYLSS010000715.1:0-2022 GCA_964385765.1 uncultured Solibacteraceae bacterium | reverse complement strand
GCGCGGCGGTCGCGGGCCGCCGGGTCCGGTAGGCCAGCCGCAGCAGACGAGCCGCCGAAGGCGGCACGCCCCGGGTCATTCGCCGCAACCGAGGTCCAAACCCGGTCCCGGGACGCTGCGTTTCGCCGACAGTGGCTCGCGCTGCCGGATCCCAGCCTGGAATTGTGTATTCGACACGCATACTTATCTCCGCGGGGCTTTCCGCGCGGTTCGACAGGAGCTACGCATTGGCTACCTCCGATAGCTGATACACCCAGTTGAGTACCTCCGCGACGGCCTCGTAGAGATCCTCCGGGATCTCGTGGCCTACCTCGACTTCGAACAGGCCGTGAGCCAGCGTGACATTCCGGATGATCGGGACCTTATGTTCCTCGGCGAGCGCGCGAATCTTCTCCGCCATCAACCGCTGGCCTTTTGCCGTCACCGTGGGAGCGACCATGGCCGTTTCTTCATAACGAACGGCGACCGCCATGTGGGTCGGGTTGACCACGACGACGTCGGCTTTCGGAACCGACTGCATCATGTTGTTCGACAGCAGCTCCTCGTGCGATTGCTTCCGCGCCTGCTTGATATGGGGGTCGCCCTCGGACTCCTTGTATTCGCGCTTGACCTCTTCCTTGCTCATCATGAGGTTCTTCATGTAGAGCTTTTTCTGGAGGAAGAAATCGGCGCCGCCCAGCACCAGGAATACCACCCCTATGCGAAACAGCAGGTCAAACATCATCTTGGTCGCCATGCCGGCGGATTCGGCAAGATCGATGCGTCCCGCCAGCACGATGTCCCGGATGGATCCACTGAGCGTTATATAGACCAGGGCGAAGATCACCGCGAATTTCACCAGGTTCTTTACCAGTTCGATGTAAGTGCGCGCCTGGCCGAAGATGTTCTTGAGGCCTTTCAGCGGATTGAGTTTCTCGATCTTCGGCTGAATTACTTCCATCGAGAACAGCGCCCGAACCTGAAGGAACGTGAGGAAGCCGGCGACAAAGGCGAGCGCCACCAGCATTGGCGCGAGCATGACGAGCACCTTCGTCCAGGCGGCGCCCATCCAGGCGAGCATCTCGGTGTGGCTGACGGCGCCTCCGAGAATCTCGACGCGGAAGAAACTTCGCATGATCTCCTGCAACTCGCCGACGAATGATCCGCCGGCAAAGGCGAGCACCGCGGAGGCGGTAATGAAGAGGAACGCCTGGGTGAGGTCATTGCTCTTGAAGACCTGCCCTTTCTTGCGCGAATCGCGTATCCGCTTCTCGGTCGGCTGCTCGGTTTTTTGGCCCGACATCCCCTACTTTGCCCGGTTCTTCCAGTCGTCGAGTATCTTCTGCTTCGCTACTTCTGTCGGATAGCGGGCGAACTTCTCGCGCAGCAGCCCGATGCTCATGCCGTTGATCACGTACATGCGCCGGTCATCGTTGCCGTAATCGATCTGGAATGGTCCGCCGTAAGTGATCTCCTCGACGGGTCCCGGATTCAACCCCATCTCCTGGAGCCGGGTCCGCATGGCCGCCGCTTCATCTTTTGTCGCCAGCATCGACGCATTGATCGCCGAGGAGGTGCCGTCGTACAAGTGGTTGACCTTGGCCGACGTCGGCCGCCGGACAGCATCCAAGCGCGCCTTAATGAAATCCGACGGGTCCTTGATGTTCCGCAGCAGGTCGGCTGACATCTCTCCGGTGAGCATCTCCTCGGTCCACATGTCCTTGGTGATCTGCGGCCCCCGCATAGGATCGTAGGGCGGAATCTCGCCGCTCTTGGCCTGGCCTGCGGGCGCATTGGCGCCCATACCCGAGAGTCGCTGGCGGTTCATCGACGCCTCGAAGCGCTGTTCGGTGGCGCGGGCTTCGGACTCCTTCCGAAGTGCCGGAGCGGCCGCGTGGAAGGGGCTCGCCGGCTGCCGCGGCGCGGCATCTTTCGGGATGTTTACGAACTGCCCCGGCTGCAGCCGGTTCGGATCCTGAATCTGGGGGTTGAGTTGCCGAAGCAAATCGAGCAGGAGCTTCAGCCGCTCGGCCACCTGGCGGA
>CAYLSS010000714.1:0-3332 GCA_964385765.1 uncultured Solibacteraceae bacterium | reverse complement strand
CCGATGAGCGAGTCTCTGGCGGTTCCGTCTCCCATCTGCATCCGGTTCGTCGAGCCGATGTGAAGGCGTTCGAGGTCCGGCCTAGTTCGATTCCCGCGAAGAGTACTTGTTCAGCAACGCGATCAAACCCTTGGCAGCGTTGGGGGTATCGGTCCGGCCATTGACGATCTCTTTATTGGACAGCGAGCGGCCGTAGAGTTCGTTGATCGCCTCGTGGTCGTGCCGCATGGTCGCGCCTTCGAGCGAGATGCCCGCGAACACGCCCCGGGCCCGGGAATAGGTGAGCATCTCGGCGCGCATCTGGGCGTCGGTCTGAGCCGATGTCTCGCGGCCGACCGGCCCCGCCGCCGCCGCTGCGTCCGCCCCCAGAGTGAACTTGCTGGACAGCAGCTTGGCCTTGCCGGATTGGTTCATCACCAAGATGATGATGTCGGCTTCCGTCCCGCCGATCTGGAAGCCGACGCTGCCGCCCTCCACGCGCACCGCTCCGGGAGCCGTCCACCCCTTGTTATCCGCCTGGCGGCAAAGAATGAATCCGCGTCCAAACTGGCCCCCGACGATGAACGCTCCCTTCTTCATTCCGGGAACGATGACGACACAATGGGCCTTATTCAGCAGGTCCTGCGGAATCGAGCGATCCGACATCGTCAGCGCCTCGCGCAAGACGGTCTCGGCCTTGTCCAGCCGCTTTGCCGACTTGGACTGCCCCAGCAGCATCCCGCTCATCGCCAGCACTACGACTGCGATTCTGAGAATCACCGTGGTCCACCTCCGTCTCCTATCGTAGCCGCTTCGGAGGGCGTGCATGGTGTGCGATTTCTGCTACCCGTACCGCAAAGCCGGGTTCGCCCCGAGTTGTTCCGCGGCGAGGGCGGCGCCTTGCACGCGGGCGGTGATTTTGGCGAAAGCAACGTCCCGGGCGGTGGAGAGGTCGTCGCCGAATGGGGAAAAGCCGCAGTCGTCCGTGGCGCCAAGCTGGGGCAGCGGAATGAACTCGGCGGCCTCGATGATCCGGTCGCGGACTTGCTCCGGCGTCTCCACCCGCGGGTCAATCGGATCAATGACTCCCACGAAAACCCGCTGTCCGTCGCGAAGGTTCTCGCGCACGATCCGCAGGACCCGCCGGCGGTCTTTCTCGCTCGCCAGTTGCATGTAGAAGTTGCCGGCGTTCAACTGGAAGAGCCGCGGAAGGAGTTCGGCGTAGTCGACGTCGGCGCTGTGGGTGGAGTCCTGGTCTCCGCCGGGGCAGGTATGGACCCCGATCCGCCGCCGTTCCTCCGGCGTGAAGCGATCAAGCACCTGGTTGTTGAGATCGATAAAACTCTCAAGCAGCTTTCCCGACGGATCGAGCTTCACCGCCAGCCGGCCCTCGGTGAAATCGATTTGAACGTTGTATGCACCTTCTTCCAGGCACTCCCGGATGTCCGTTTCGGCTTCCGAGAGCAGGTCCTCGAGGAATTGCTCGCGGGAGTATCCCTCAATCCGATCCTGAGGATAGAGCAAGCTGAGCGCCGAGGCCGAGATAACCGCCTGTTTCAGTGGCTTACCGGCCAGCGGCATGGCGGCCCGGAGGTAGGCGCTGGCATGAACCGCATAGCGAAAAGGTCCTGACGTGAGCCTGGGCAAACGCCGCACATGTCCGTCCGCGAAGGGGATCTCGACGCCGTCCTGCGCCAGATTCCTCAGCCCGTGAATCGGATAGGTGGCGAAACTCGGCTTCGTTTGTTCGCCGTCGGTAATCACGGGCGATCCGGTGGCCACGAAGCGCTCCAGGGTGTCCCGGACGGCGTCGGTGTAGCGCGCGTCGAGCTCTGCCTTTGAAATCTCGCCTTTCTGGAAGTTCCGCACCGCCTCGATCAGGACCGGCGGGCGAGGGATGCTGCCGACAGGTTCGGTGGGGATAGACATAGTGCGAGTGTAGCGGATTAGCGGCGGTTCGCGAGCGCGAAGATCCTCTTTATTCGGCCGGGTCGAATTTGAGCGCGACGGAGTTGATGCAGTAGCGCAAGCCGGTCGGCTTCGGACCGTCGGGAAAGACGTGGCCGAGGTGAGCGTCGCATCGCTTGCAGAGGATCTCTTCGCGAACCATTCCGAGGCTGCGGTCCACGCGGACACGAATGTTCCGTGCGGCAATGGGCGTCCAGAAGCTGGGCCAGCCGGAGCCGGAATCGAATTTCGTTTTGGAACTGAACAGTGCCGTGTCGCAGCAGATACAGCGGTAGATACCGGGGTCGTAGTGTTTGTTGTACTTGCCGCTGAAGGCCATCTCGGTGCCGTGCTCGCGCGTCACCTGGAAAGCCCGCTTGGAAAGCTGCTCTTTCCATTCCGACTTCGATTTGACGATCTGCGGGACCTTGACCTTCTCGAGTTTCTCGCCCCGCGAGTTGAGCTTCACAATCGAGACAAGCTCAGGTTCCTTGAGAATCTCCGATCCGGTATCGGAAGCGGACACCTGTTTCGAAGAGCAGGCCAGAGTTCCAGTCACGGCCGGCAATAACGATAGAAAATCCCGTCGCTGCATAGCCCCTTCCTTTCGCCTCCGCTTTATTAGATGGACCTACCCGGGCTCCCGGTGCAGGACGGTTCTCGAAAAGCCGATCTGTCAAAGATTTCGCGCCAGCGCCCCATTTGTTAGGCGGGTCAGAAGTCGAACTGGTCAGGGGCGCGGCTTGCGGCGGCGCAGCCAGCGGTAAAAGCGGTAAAGCGGCGGGGGCAGGTACATTGCGCGGTGGACCCTGAACGAGCGGCGGTCGCGGGTGCGAAAGGAAAGGGCCCCGGGACGCTCGGTCTCGCGCAGGCCGGTGACCTCAAAGAGCTCTCCGCCGACCATGATCGTGATCACCTCGAAACATCGCAACCGATGGAGGATCTCATCGCCGGAGTATTCGGACGGATCCTCTATATAAGCGATGCGGTTCCGGTCGCGCCCGGAAAAATACGAGCCGTGCCCAGGCTGAGGGCGGCCGGGATCGCGCGCGACCATGCAGTCGAGCACGCGGCCGGCATCGCGAGCCGCGCGCCGGGTCTTGGCGGCGCGGACCTGCCTGGCCGATGCCGCGGGATCGACTTCGATCGCGTCCTGAATCAGGATCGGACCGGTGTCGATTCCGGCATCCATACGGTGATACGTGTATCCGCTGGTTTTCTCCCGCCGGTAGAGCGACCACGACGTGGCGGCCAGCCCTCCATAGCAGGGCAGGGCGCCGTCGTGGTAGTTCACGGCCATCGGGAGGGCGGCCAGAAGAGGTTTGCGGAAGATCTGCATGGTGCCCAGGGAAAGGCCGAGGGTCGGTCTCCAGCGACTGCGCAGTTGCTCAAGGAACGCCGGGCTA
>CAYLSS010000713.1:2731-3335 GCA_964385765.1 uncultured Solibacteraceae bacterium | reverse complement strand
GCATCCATGGCAGTCATTCTTGATCATGCCGTTATTCGCCCTTGCCAATGCCGGCGTGACGCTCGGCGCGGAGTTCCTCGATGCATTCAGCCAAGCGGCGACTCTCGGAGTGATGCTGGGATTGGTTGTTGGAAAACAGGTTGGCATCACCCTCTTCGCCTGGTTCGCTGTAAAGTTGGGATGGGCAGCGCTTCCCGAAAGTGTCAATTGGAAGCACATTTATGGCGTGGGTTGGCTCGGCGGTATCGGCTTTACGATGTCGCTGTTTATCGCTAACCTCGCATTCTCGGACGGAGCCCATCTGCTGATGGGTAAGGCCGGCATCCTGGTTGGGTCTTTGATTGCAGGCAGCGGTGGATTTGTGCTGCTGCGTGGTTGGCTTCCTAAGAATGCGGCGGGGGCTGGCGGGCCGGGCCCCGACAATGCGAGTTCGGCTATAATGGCAAGTTCGCCTGAAACACCAGATTCAGCCGCGTCAGTGGCGGGAGGTTCTCATGAGTCAGCCGTGGAAGACCGATCAGTGGTTCACAAGCCCCTGGAACTGGATGCCGGAGGTTCGCCAGGAACTCGGGTTTCCTGAGAAAATCAAGATCCATGACGTCAC
>CAYLSS010000713.1:0-2721 GCA_964385765.1 uncultured Solibacteraceae bacterium | reverse complement strand
CGCTCCGTGACGGCGAGCAGCAGACCGGCATCGTGCTGCGCCGCGACGAGAAGGTCGCGATCGCCAAAAAGCTGGCCGCGGCCGGCGTCCACCGCATTGAGGCGGGCATGCCGGCCGTCTCGGACGAAGACGAGGCCGCGGTCAAGGACATCGTGAACCTCGGGCTGCCGTCCGAGATCTTCTCTTTTGCACGCTGCATGCCCGCCGATGTGAAGCTTGCCAGACGGTGCGGCGTGAGCGGTATCATCACGGAAATTCCATCGAGTGATCACATCATCGCCAACGCCTATTTGAAGGATACTGACTGGGCCATCAAGTCCTCCATTGATACCACCCTCGCGGCGAAGGACGAAGGCCTGTATACCGTTTTCTTCACCATCGACAGCACGCGATCGGAACCCGACAGGCTCCTTGACATAATCGAGAAGGTGGCGACCGAAGGGCATATGGACGCCATGACCATCGCCGATTCCTTTGGCGGTTGCACGCCTCAGGCGATTGCTGCTTTCGTTAAGCGCTACATGAAACGTTTCAGCCAGCCCCTCGAGATCCACTGTCACGAGGACTTCGGACTTGGCGTCGCCAACACCATCGCCGCGCTGGCCAATGGCGCATCGGTAGCGCACGTGACCGTCACCGGGACCGGCGAGCGGGCCGGGAACGTGCCGCTCGAGGACACGGTGTTGGCGCTAAAAGCGCTTTACGGCGTCGATATCGGGATCAAGACTGAGGAGCTGTACCAGTTGTCGAAGCTCGTTCAAAAATTGACCGGCATCGCCGTGCCTATGAACCGTCCGGTGGTCGGCGACTGGCTCTACCGCATCGAATCCGGGATCGTCACTATGTTCCACCGGCGCTGCAAGGACAAGGAGCCGCTCGAGTACATTCCCTTTGCCCCGAGCTTGGTGGGACGTCCGGGTATCGACATCGCTCTCGGCAAAGGCTCCGGCATGGCGAACATCGAAGAGCATCTCGAGAAGCGGGGCCGGAGCGCCACGCCAGAGCAGGCCAACGAATTGCTCGTCCGGGTCAAGCGGCGTTCGGTTGAGACCAAACAACTGCTGACCGACGCCGAGTTCGACGAGATCGTGACCGAAGTCCTGGGCGCGGCATAGCCTCTTCTGTTGGAGATGCCCCTCATGTTCCGAACGCTTGACGAAATGGTCGAGGCGGCGTGCCAGCGCGGTCCGGTGCAGATCGCGGTGGCGGCCGGACACAGCCCCGAGTGCATGGCGGCGCTGAAGGAGGCGCGGGCGAAGGATCTGGCGGATGGTATTTTCATTGGCGACGCAAAAAAGATCTGGGCGCTCGCCGACGAGATCGAGTTCGATCTGCCCCATCACCAGGTCCTGAATGAGCCCGATCCGGCGGCTGCCGCCAGGATGGCAGTTGGGATGGTCCGCGATGGCAACGCCGGTCTGGTGATGAAAGGCAAGCTTGGCACCGCCCAACTCATGCGCGCGGTGCTCGACCGCGAAGCCGGGCTCCGGACTGGCCGACTCCTCAGCCAGGTGATTGTCTTCCAGGTACCGGGTTTCAATCGGCTCATGATCATGACCGATGCCGCCATCAATATTGCCCCAACCCTGCTCCAGAAAGCCGAGCTGTGCCGCAACGCCATCGAGGTGGCCCACGCAATCGGTATCGAGAATCCGAACCTGGCCGTACTCTGCGCGCTCGAGCAGGTCAATCCCGAGATGCCCGCGACCATTGACGCCGCCGCCCTGATGGGAATGAACCGGCGAAATCAGATCAGCGGCGCCTTCATTGAAGGGCCGGTCGCTCTGGATGCACCGCTGAGCCGTTTTGCGGCGGAGTGCAAGGCCATCGAATCTCCAATTGTAGAGGACACCGACATTTTTCTGGCTCCGGACATCGAGGCGGCCAACATTCTTTACCGGGCCATCCTGTACTTCGCCCGCGGCGAATCCGGCGGAATTGTGGTTGGGGCGAAGGTGCCGCTCATCCTGTTGTCGCGCGCTGAAACGCCGGAGACGAAGATCCGTTCGATTGCGCTGGCGATCCTGGCTGCGATGACCCGCTAGCCGATCCGTTGTCCGGCGATGCCGGTTGGGATAGGCAGAGTTTACAGACAGGTAGCGCCGGGGCGCCGATCCGAGCACCTAAGTAACTGATTGTAAAGCGGTCTACCGCCCGGCGATCAGGCCGTGACCCAGTTTCGCGACGTCTCAAAACCGTTGAAATTTCCGGTTGTTGCGTGGTATGATGAGATGTAATTGGAAGAACGCCTACCCATTCTGGTCAGCGAGTTTGTAACCATTGTCCAGCTCCAAACCTCACCCCGGTTACGCCCTGCGTTTTTTGCTAGTCTGCAACTGACAGACTATGGCACAATGTGTGAGCCGTGATCATCGTTGGGGGTGATCAACCGGATCTTTATCGGAAGTGAAATCATTAGGTGTGGGTGATGTGTGTCAACAGAGCTTGAAAGGAGGCGGGAATGATTCAAAAAGCAAAGCAAGAAGTACCAGAGAAGTACCGAGCGGTCACCCGTGAAAACATTAAGAAATTCCCGGTGTGGGATCGCCTTCCTTCGGATTTGAAAGAAGCCACCGAGGTGGTTTCCACTGTCCTTCCATTTCGGACGAACGCCTACGTAGTGGAGAAACTGATTGATTGGGATCGGGTCCCTGACGATCCGATGTTTCAGTTGACCTTCCCGCAGCGGGGCATGATCGATGATTCAGATTTTGACCGGAT
>CAYLSS010000712.1:0-3343 GCA_964385765.1 uncultured Solibacteraceae bacterium | reverse complement strand
GCGGCCGCGGCGGCGGCTCCGCGGTCCGCGGCCGGTTTCGAGGTCTGGCGCGTCATGGGGTTAGGTAATTGCGGACGGCAGACTCCGCGCTGCCGCCAGCCCGACCCGACGGTATTCGCTGCTTCTATTAAGGCGTTCTACCGCGCCGGCGGAATCCGATGAGCCGGCTCGGCGTCCACGCCCTGCACGGGGATCGACTCTACTGCAATGACCGGCTGCGCGCCCGGCTCGGACGCCGGGGCGACGCCTCGCACTTCGTAAACTACGCCGGGTGAGGGGTGGAATCCCACCGCTTGGTCACCGAGTTGCAGGCGGTAGGTCCGCTTCAAGCCGGAGGGCTCGAAGAGCGGACCCTGATCGCCTTGCAAAATTGTCCCCCGGGCCGTGAAGCGTGTCCGCAACACCTTGGTCCCGTCCTGGGTAATGCGAGAGATCACGGACTCCAGGCGCACCCGGTTTTCCGGTTCCAGTCGGAGCGTCGCCAGGCCACGCGCGGTGTCCACTTCGACCTGTTCCACGCCACGCATTCGTAGCAGGCGCCGTTCGAGCGATTCGATGCATGAGGCGCAGCCGATGCCCTCGAAGGTCACATCGAGGCGCAGAAACTCGGCTTGCCCGGGCGCCGCTACCGCTGCCAGCACAACCAGGAAAGCCAGCAGCCGCAAATGGACACTCGACCAGCGAGACGGACGGCGCCACCCTGCCGGGCCACGGACTAGAGACATCGCCGGGCGCCAAAGGCGATTTCGCCTTCGGATGAGCGGGCGGATCCCACCGGTCAAAGAGTTCCTTGCTGCTTCCATTTGGCGAGCTGCTCGCGGACGGCATCGGCGGCGCGGGAGTCGGGTTCGAGTTCGAGGTATCGTTCGAATTCGGCGGCCGCGGCGGGGATGTCGCCTTTGCCGAACAGAATGTTGCCGAGCAGGAAGTGCGTGCGGGGGTAGCGTTCTCCATCGCCATTCGCGCGGATGGCGCGGATGGATTCTTCGGCCTTGGCGAGCTCGCCGAGCTGGGCGCAGGCGACGGCGCGGTAGTAGTGGGCCTCGGAATGATCCGGATGCAGCTCGATGGCGCGGCCGGCGAAGCTTTCGGCCTCAGCCATCTGCCCCTTCTGCAACTCCATCAGCGCCAGGGTGACATAAGGCGGCGCGAAGGTCGGTTCGAGCTCGACCGCCTTGCGCAGCGCGGCATTGGCGCCATCGATGTCATTGGCGTGAATACGTGCTTCGCCGAGCAGGGTCCAGGCGGCGGTGAACTGAGGATACTCGGCGACGGCGGTCTCGAGTTCTTCGATGGCTTTCTCGACATTCGGCGGCTGTTTGTCCATCTGCTTGCGAGCCTTGCCATACGCCTTGGAGGCTTTACCTGGCGCGGCGAGCGTGTTGACGCTGACGAGCGGGTCAGGGCGCCCGTCGGCCGGTTTGATGATCAGCGTGCCGACGTCAGTGCTCTCGAAAACATTGCGGCGGCCGAGGTTGATGCTGCTGGACGTGTAGCCGGCGAGGTAGGCGCGCAATACGCAGCCGGTCATGGAGACGTGCGAGCGATCCGGACCCTGAGCGCCGACAGCCGACCCTGGCCTGGAGCGGCGCGAGTCGGGCACGGTCAGGCTGCGCGGCCCGCCGACCGCGAAGATGAATTTACCCTCGTCGTCGGTGTAAGCCTGCGGCTGCTCGGTTTCGGGGCACTCGAGACGCACCAGGACAGGTTCAGGCGGCGGAGTGCCGTCGGGGAGGGTGACCGCGCCAGAAAGCCGAAGCGCCCGGAACTGCGCCGGGGATGGAAGCGAAATACAGAAGATGAAGAGAACGAGCGGAACGAAAGTCTTCATAGGAACCTTTCGAAGGCGTCCCGCGAAACCAAGCGGCCGCTGACTGGATTATGCCACGTTCCAGGATCCGCTTGAACCGGAATCCTGTGACCATAGTCACGGCCGGCGGCGCGGAATCCCGTTAGACTACTTTCCAGCAGCAGGGGGTACATCTTGGATCAGACCAACAGCCGCTGGCGCGAACGGGCTGGGAAATGGCGGTCACGGCTCGGGATAGTCGCCGGGGCTTACCTTGCGTTTCTTACTCTGAGCGGGCTGGCGATCTGGCTTTTACCGTTCAGCATTCCCGTCCAACTCACCGTCCTGGTGCATACCGCCGCAGGACTGCTGCTGCTGCCTGTTTGCGGGTGGTATCTGGCGAGACACCTGGCCGAATACCGGGCGAATCCGGTGAGCCATATTCTGGTGCTGGGCTACCTGGGAATCGCAGCGCTGGCGGTCTGCCTGCTGTCCGGCGTGGTGCTGAGCTGGCAGGCGGCATTCGCCTCACGGATCAGCTATGCCTGGGACACGATTCACATCCTGTCGACTCTGGCGTCGGCCACGCTCGGGTTGACTCACGTCCTGCTGGTGGTGTTTCGAGACCGGCGGGCGTCCGGCGCGGGCGGCGGAGCCAGGGCGCCGGAGCTTGGCGGCTACTACGGGAAGAGAGTCGCCGCCGGCACCGTGGCCCTGGCGGGAATCGTAGCGGTCGCGGCGGTCGTCCACCGCCCGCCGAAGCTGCAGACCGAATTGCCCGACGACTACAGCTACGTCTATGGACCCGGGAGGCCATTCGCGCCCAGTCTGGCAAAAACACCGGACAACATGGTGATCGACCCGCGCGTGCTGGCCGGTTCGCTTTCGTGCGGCACATCGAAGTGCCACGAGCAGATCGTGGAGGAATGGGAGCCGAGCGCTCACCGGTTCGCCGCGATGGATACGGGATTTCAAAAGATCCAGATGAACATGGCGAAGCTCAACGGTCCGGAATCCACGCGTTATTGCGGCGGGTGCCATGATCCCATCTCGTTGTTTTCGGGGACGAAGAACCTGTACACGGATACCGAGAAGCTCACGTCGCTGCGCGGCTACCAGGAGGGGATTTCGTGCCTGGTTTGTCATGCGGTCCGGCAGGTGGATGTGAAGGGCAATGCGGACTACGTCATTCACCCTCCGGAGCGTTATCTGTTCGAGATCGAGTATCAGGAAGATCCGAGCCGGGGCAAGCAGTTTCTACGCGATTTCCTGATTCGCGCCTATCCGCGGAAGCACGTGGAAGACCTCGGCAAACGGCTTTTCAAGACCCCTGAATACTGCGCGGCCTGCCACAAACAGTTTATTGACCAGGAGATCAACAACCTGGGCTGGGTCCAGTTGCAGAACCAGTACGACAACTGGCGGCAAAGCCGATGGAATCATCCGGGCGACCCGTCAGTGACAATCGAGTGCCGCGAGTGCCACATGCCGCTGGTGGATTCCTTTGACCCCTCGGCCGGGGACGCGACGGACTACAACCGGTCGAAAGAAGAC